>CALKHD010000126.1 GCA_938092195.1 uncultured Flavobacteriales bacterium
AGTACTTCCCCGACAGCAAAAGCGGTTCTGACAACAGCGGAATCAAGGCCAAAGGAACGCTTCACTGGGTCAATGCCACCACCGCCATCGACGCCGAAGTGCGGTTGTACGACCGGTTGTTTTCAGATGCTGCTCCGGATGGACATGAAGGCCAAGACTTCACAGAGTTCTTGAACCCCAACAGCTTGACCATTCGTTCCAATTGCAAATTGGAGCCATCTCTCCAGCAAGCCCAGGCAGGAACCCCTCATCAATTCACCCGCTTGGGCTATTTCTCTATGGACGAAGAGCATTCTGCCCAGGCAGGGCATCCTGTTTGGAACCGCTCCGTGACCCTGAAAGACGGCTGGAAAGGTTAAGGGTTCGGAGAAACCTCCACCGATTCTAACCAAGCATCAAAGGCCTCGCGGGCTCCTTTTTCGTTGAATTCCCCTTCGGAAAGTCGACTTTGGATGGATTTCCATGCGTCCAAGACGACAGGACCGTAGCGCATCATCAAGGCCCTCGCAGCCGCGGGATCATTGGGAATGATGCCATCCATGATGGCGTCCTTGATCAAATTCTTGATGGCCCCAATGGGTCGACAAGGAGGAATGCCAAAAGTGGCCATGACGTCTTCCCCTGTGATGGGAGGCTCAAAGTTGCGGACCCTGTCTTTTTCTTCAACCTCAATCAGCTTCTTGACCACCACTTCGTAGTTGCGGAGGTAGCGCTCGACTTTGGCTTCATTTTTTGATGTGATGTCAGCGCGCGCCAGCTTCATCAAATCGTCAACGTCGTCTCCAGCTTCAAACAAGAGCCTTCGAACCGCCGAATCTGTGACTTCCTCTTTGGTGAGGGCGATGGGCCGCAGATGAAGAAGCACCAGCTTCTGGACATACTTCATCTGGTGGTCCAAGGGCAATTTGAGCCGCTTGAAAATCTTGGGAACCATGCGGGCTCCTCTGTCCTCATGGCCATGAAATGTCCAACCGTGATCCGGATGAAACCGCTTGGTTGGAGGCTTGGCGATGTCGTGCAGCAAAGCCGCCCAGCGCAACCACAAACTTTGGCTCACCATGGCCACATTGTCCACGACTTCCAAGGTGTGGTAGAAATTGTCCTTGTGGCCAATGCCATTGCGCCTTTCGACGCCCTTCAAAGCCACCATTTCTGGAAAGAACCTGTGCAATAGCACAGTCTTCATCATGAGCTTGAATCCCACGCTGGGCCGGGGACTCAACAGAATCTTGTTCAGCTCAACATGGATGCGCTCGGCTGAAATGATGTCCAGACGTTCGGCATTTCGCTCGATGGCATCGAGGCTTCTTTTTTCGATGTGAAATCCCAACTGCGAGGCAAATCGAACGGCCCTCAACATCCGCAAGGGATCATCGCTGTATGTCACATCAGGATCGAGAGGCGTCCTGATGATTTGGTCTTCAATGTCAGACAGACCACCGAAGGGATCCACCAAGTCACCAAACCCATCGGCGTTCAACCTGAGCGCCATGGCATTGATGGTGAAGTCTCGGCGGTTTTGATCGTCTTCAATCGTTCCATCCTCCACAATGGGTTTGCGGCTTCCGCGCTGGTATGACTCCTTTCGGGCCCCCACGAATTCCACTTCCATATCCTGGCATCGAAACATGGCTGTTCCAAAATTCTTGAACACAGCGACTTTGCCTGCTTTTAGCTCTTTGGCTGCCGCCTTGGCCAAGTCAATGCCACTGCCTTCAACCACAATGTCAATGTCTTTGCAGGGCCGATTTAAAATCAGGTCCCGAACAAATCCACCGATGGCAAACGCCGCTTCCCCCTTTCGATCGGCTTCTTCACCCACCGCTTTGAATACGGGGTGTGTCAACTGACTCGCAAAGTTCATGGCCTCAGGATGTCAATTCTTCCAAAAGCATCCAATTTGACCATGCTGGAGGTCTGACTCCCTTTGCGGTCTCGCCCCGTCACACACGCGTGATCCACACCTGTCCTGACTGCCTTGGGGATTTCATCAAAATGACCCGGGGTGGGGTGTCCAGTTAAATTCGCCGAAGTGCTCACCAAGGGAACATCAATTCCCCGAATGATGAATTGAAGAAAGGGGTCGTGGACCACCCTCATGGCCAAGCTTCCGTCCTCTCCCAACAAAGCTGGGGCCACATCTCGGCCACCTGGAAGGACCAAAGTCATGGGACGGCCACTGGAGCCAGCCTCCCGAAGCAAATCCCAAGCAATGTCAGGCACGGGGTTGGCGTACTCCTCCAACAAACCTTCGGCGTCCAACAACACCAGCGAGGGCTGAGCTCCGTCTCGGCCTTTGAGTTGGTAAAGCTTCTCCAACGCCTCTGGATCGTCTGCGCGACAACCCAGTCCCCAAACGGTGTCCGTAGGGTAGAGTATAACTCCACCAGCCTTGAGGGAGCGTACAGTCAAGATGGCGTCTTGGCGCCAAGGGGCATTCTTTAATGCGCGTGGCGCCACGATGCAATGTTTTTTTGGATGCGTTCTACTGTATCCGATTCTTCAGGCCTCACAAAAGTCAAACCCGACACCTGCTCATACAACGACACGTAACGGTCGCTCACGGATTGAACAAAAGCCTCGGTCATCTCCGGAATCACCTGACCTTCTTTGCCCATGAAGTCACCTTCAATGAGCCACTCTCTCACAAATTCTTTGCTCAACTGGGCTTGAGGCTCACCCGCCAACTGACGGGCTTCAAAGCCGTCCAAATGAAAATAACGGCTGCTATCTGGGGTGTGAACCTCATCCATCAACATCAATTTCCCCTGGTAGAGACCAAACTCGTATTTGGTGTCCACCAAAATCAGCCCTTGTTCCGCAGCCATGTCTTGGCCGCGCTTGAACAAGGCTTGCGTCACCGAAGCCATTTCCCGGTACAGAGATTCTGAAACCAAGCCTCGGGCCAAGATTTCCGCTTCAGAAATGTCTTCGTCATGGCCCTCTTC
>CALKHD010000127.1 GCA_938092195.1 uncultured Flavobacteriales bacterium
AAGCTGTCGTCTCCACAAAAGGCAACAAGGATGTGTGTGGCCGAAACGGCTCCACCAAAAAATTCAATGCCGTCATCCAAGTTGGAGACAATTTCAATGTGGTCGAGGGTGGTGCCGCTGCCCACACCGGCCAAAGTCAAACCGTTGATTTCGTTGGCTGCTCCAAGCTCGGTTCCTCCATGGCGAATCGACACGTAGCGCAAAATTCCGCTGTTGTCGGCGTCATTGTCGCCTCCGTATTCTGCGAGATTGTTGTCGGTTGGAATTCCTTCGATTTGCGCAGGCCCCCCGAAGTTGGTCGTGGCATTGCCCAAAATGATGATGCCTCCCCATTGGCCGCGTGTGTCGTAAGCCACTGAACCATCTAGTGGGTCGCCTTCAAACGTGAAAATGATGGGGGATTCAGCCGTTCCGTCGGCGATCAGTTGTCCACCTTTGGTGACGATCAAGGCCGAAGCGTCCACTCCGCTTCCGGGGGCTCCTTTCACGACCGTACCGGGTTCAATGGTGAGGATTTGACCAGATTCCACAAAGACGTATCCAGTCAGGATGTAGACATTGTTGGAGGTCCATGTGGTGGTTCCGGTGCTTCCCGAGACAGGAATGGTGTTCTGGGCGAAGAGAACGCTGGACATCAGGCAGGACAATGACAAAAGCAGGGCTTTCATGGTGGAATGTGTGTTTTGGTTGAAATTGATGTCGCAATCTCATTCTCGATTTCAAGCTGGGTGTTGGTTCTGTTTTAACTCTGCGTAAAATGCCGAGCCCACCATAACGGCAATGGGAAGCCTGCGTTAAGCGCAAGTGAATCGAAAGCAGAACAGAATCAAATCCCCGGGATCCACGCGCATTGTGCAATGCCAAGGATCAAGGTGGCCAAGGTGGCCCTTGACAGGGTCTTCCAGCGGGTATTGCGCTGAAGCAAAAGGAAAAGACATGCTGTCCATCCGGGGAATGGGGCTGCCCAAGTTATCCAGCTGGCCCATTCCTCAATGCCCCCCCAGTGGTGGATGCCCGCAGCGTACATAAGAGCCACACAGATCCACAGCACCAAACAAAGTCTCCGGGTGAGGTTCTCGCCCTTCCAGAGGGGGAAGGTGGATTTTTTCGCTGCGGCGTCGCCTTTCATGTCCATGGCGTCTTTGGCCAGCTCTCGTACCATACCGATGGCCATGGCCATGGCTCCGTAAGCCCCCAAGTTTTGAAGCAAATCCCTTTTAAGTTCTGGGCTCGCCTCTGAAGCTTCCAAAGAGGCCAGCCACAAAGGGACCATTCCCAGCAAGAAGGCGATGGAGAGGTTTCCGATCAAGGGCTTGGCCTTCCAGCTGGCACTGTATCGCCACAAAATCCAGCTCACCATGATGGCCAGAGTCAAGGGCCATACAGAGCCCACACTCCAAGACAGGTGGGCGGCAATCAACAAACCAATCAGGTTCAAAACTTGATGTGTTACAATCAAGACGCGTCGCTTAACCGTCCGGTCCACCAAAGCGCGTTGGGGCCGATTGATGCGGTCCTCGTGAACATCGAAATAGGCGTTGATGATGTTCCCCGCGGCCATGAGCAAGACCATCACCAGAGTGGCCTCAAATACTTGATCGACAGAGGTTTGAAGGTGGGGTCCTCCGGTGACCCAGCGCGTCATCCAGCCATATCGAATCAGCAGCAAGGTGAGCGCTGCAATGGCCAAGTTTCGAGGGCGAGACAGGGCCAAAACACCGAGCAGATTGTTCCTTTTGCTGGAAAGAGAAACTCGGGCCATCTGAGTTAAGATCGAAAAGGAGCGTCCACCATGACCGTCTGTCCTGCAAGGGTTCTTGCAAAGTTGAAGCCTTCGTGAATGGCAAACGACCCAGAACGGCCATGTGCGTCCATGGCCAAGTATCCAACCTGTAAATCTTGAACGGGCATCTTTTGAATGATGCGGTCCACAGCTTCTTCACAGGCTTCCTGTGGGCTCCGGCCTTGGCGAATCAATTCCACCACCAAGAATGAGCCCAAGGTTTTCATGACAGCCTCACCAAGCCCTGTAGCGGTGCAGGCTCCCACTTCGTTGTCTACGAAAAGGCCTGCTCCGATGATGGGGCTGTCACCCACGCGTCCACGAAGCTTGTAGGCCAATCCGCTGGTGGTACAAGCTCCTGCAAGGTTGCCCTCCAAGTCCTGGGCGATCATTCCGATGGTGTCGTGGTTTTCTACGTTGATGATGGGCTTGTACTCAGCACTTTCCTTCCACTTTTTCCATGCGGCTTCACTGCTTGGTGTGAGCAGATTGCGCGGTTCAAATCCTTTGGCCAAGGCAAAATCTCGGGCGCCATCTCCGGCGAGCAAGACGTGTGGGGTGTCCTCCATGACGGCCCGTGCGACCTTCACGGGGTGTTCGATGTCTTCGAGGAAGCACACCCCACCAGCACTTCCGTCAGGCCCCATCACGCAAGCATCGAGCGTGACCCGTCCGGATCTGTCAGGGCGTCCGCCAATCCCAACGGAAGTTCCAGTGGGATCACTTTCAACCAAGGCAGTGCCTTCAACGACTGCATCTGTGGCAGTGCCTCCAGCTTGCATTTGTTTCCAGCCTTCTTCGTTGGACACCATGCCGTGGTACCAAGTACTCAACATGTGTCCCTCTTTGAATCGATCAGATGGATTCAAGGGGCGAATGGACGGGGCAAGGGGCGTTCCTGCTTGGAGCAAGCGGGTGGGATCTAAGCCCAGAACAGCGGCCATGGCAGCTGCCCTGCGCAAAAAAGCACGGCGGTGGAGCATGTTCCCAAGTTAGGTGCGGCTCGCTCTTTTTGGCAGAAGAAGAAGAGGGAGAACGGCCAAGTCCACAAGAACCGCGAAGCAGAGGGTCAATGAAACGAGCAGTCCGATGTGAAATGTGCCTTCAAAACTGCTGAGCATCAAGGTGGAAAAGCCACCGCACAGGATGATGGAGGTTACAACGATGGCCTTCCCGGTAGACAGGAAGGTGCGACGCAGGGCCCAGATGGGGCTTCGGCCTTGCTGAAGCAGAATGCGGTACTTGGCCAAGAAGTGAAGGGTGTCATCCACTGCGATGCCAAAAGCGATGGTGAAAATGATGGAGGTTGATACCTTCAGGTCGATGTCCATGGCCCCCATGAAGCCGGCGATAAAGAGCAAGGGGAGGACATTGGGCACCAAGGAGATCAGGGTCATTTTAAGGCTCTTGAACAGAAGCCCCACAATGAGCGCCACGGCTGCAAATGCAATCAGGAGACCGAGCACCATGTCCGAAGCAAGGAAACGGTTGTTCAAGTCAATCAAGCTGGCTGTACCGGTGATCTTCACAGCAAATGGAGGTCGCTCGAATTCAGACTCCATGTGTTGATTCAGGCGGTCCAAGAATTTGGCGTTCCTCAGGGCCAGTTCTTTGGCCCCCAAATCGGCTGTTTTGGCGGTGATCCGCGCCAATCCCAATTCCACATTGACCAAATCGGACCACCCCGGGCCGGTTGAGGTGGAGTTGTTTCCGCCCCACTTTTCAATGCGCTTCAACAGGCGTCCCAAGGCTGGCCCTTCTGGAATGAAGTCCATGGTGGGGCGGTCTCCATTCATCAAACGGTGAACCGTTTTGGCTGCTGTGGCTGGCCCCAGAACACTGCCTGCACCCACGTCTTCTTGCAACCATTGCTCCACGCTGTCCACAGCTGCGAGCACCTTGGGTTCCGCCATGATGTTCCGGCCAGCCTCGAATTCAAGCGCCAATTCATAGGGTCGGACTCCGGCAAAAGAGCGTTCAAAGAAATTGAACTCCTGCCGCAACGGGTCGTCCTCTCTCAAGTCCTCCAGCAAGAAGTTGTTGACCTCAATTTGAGTGACCCAGCCAATGCTGATCACGGACAAAAGGGCCGTCACCACCAAAATGGCTTTGCGTTGACGCAGGATGCGAATGAACCACCGTGAAAGCCAAGGAGTCCAAGGAGAAGAGGAGTTCCTCGATTCAGTTTCTGTCTGACGAATGGGGGCTTTGGATCGAATCAGAACGGCAGGAAGGAGGGAGAAGGCCAACCCAAAGGCAATGAAGACGCCAGCGGCTGTATAAAGGCCAAACTCTCGAATGGGGCCGATGGCGGAGGACAGGAGGGTCAGAAAGCCCAGCGCCGTGGTGAGCGACGTGAGAAAAGTCGCGAGCCCCACTTCTCGGAAGGCCTTGCGCAGGGCGGAGAAAGGTGGAAGGCCACTTCGCAATTCGTCCAAATAGCGGGTGATGATGTGCACCACGTCACTCATGCCCACCACGAAAATGATGGTGGGCAGAACAATGGTCATGATGTCGATTCCCTTGCCTGTGATCTCCATGAAGGCCAGGGTGCCCAGGCCACTGAGCAGAATGACCATGAGAGGAATGACGATGCCCCACCAAGTTCGAAAAGCGAAGTACAGGAAGGTGATCAGCAGAATGAGTCCAAGGCCCACAAAGAGGGCCACTTCTCGTTCCATCACCGACACGTAATGCACTTGTGCATGGGCCCGTCCAGCCCTGTGAGTTTCGATTTCCAGCCCTAATTGGTTGTGGGTTTCACGCCATGCATCCAGCACCGCATCCACATCTGTAGCGATGTCGTCGCAGCCTTGTTTGGACAGCATGGCCGTTTGGCCAACTGTGAGGGCCAGTGATTTTCCATCGGCACTCAACAGGCTTCCCACCCATTGTTGATCTCGCCACAAATAGGCGCTGTCGGCGGCATAGCGCTCTGGTTGGTCCCAGCGAAGAATGGGCCTTTGAAAGACCATCCCCAATGCGGGGTCCTGAACGGGCAATTTGAGGTCAGTCGGGTCCAGGACCTGGGTGACACCAGCAATGGTTTCTAAAGAATCCGAGAGGTCCCGAACCGCTCCGAGGAAATCGCGATTGAAGATTCCATTGGCCTCTTGAACGCCGACCAGGATGAAGTCGTTGTCGGTGCTAAACGCTTCTCGAAACTGCAGGTAAAAGGCGGTTTCTGGCTGTCCTTGGGGAAAAAACGCCTCAAAGTCGTAGTTGAACCCAATTTGAGATGCCCGCCACCCCGAAAGCAGTGTGAGCAGAGCAATGCCTCCCAAAATCCACGAGGACCGGCGCCTCCAACGGGACATCGCCATTTGGTCGTGGTTCTGGCTGTTTTGAATCATGGGTTATTCTGCCGTTTTCAATCGCAAGTTGCGCCGATGGCAAAGGAACACGGAAGGCGCTTGTGGGTTCTCTGAAAAAGCAAAAAGGCGGCCCGTGAAGGCCACCTTTTTGCAGATGATTCAAGAAGTGAAAATCACTTCTCTTCGCTGACTTCTTCAAAGTCAACGTCTGTGACTTCCTCGTCGCCTTCCGAACCAGCATCGGCTGAAGGTCCTTCACCAGCCCCTTGGCTGGCGTTGTACATGTCTTCGCTGGCCGCAGAGAACACTTCGTTGAGGCCTTCGATGCCTGCCTTACAAGCATCGATGTCTTGTGCTGCATGCGCCTCCTTGAGGGTGTTCAAGGCGGACTCGATGGGCCCTTTCTTGTCTTCGGGAAGCTTGTCGCCAAACTCCTTCAGTTGCTTCTCGGTTTGGAACACCAAGCTGTCGGCTTGATTCAACACCTCTACCTTTTCCTTGGCCTCTTGGTCGGCATCGGCATTGGCGGCGGCTTCGTCCTTCATTCGCTGAATTTCCTCGTCGCTCAATCCGCTGGAGGCTTCGATTCGAATCCGCTGCTCTTTGCCTGTGGCCTTGTCGGTGGCACTGACATTGATAATGCCGTTGGCGTCGATGTCAAAAGACACTTCGATCTGAGGTACACCGCGCTGAGCTGGTGGAATGTCGCTCAGCTTAAATTGACCAATGGAGCGATTGTCCGCTGCCATTGAGCGTTCACCCTGAAGAACGTTGATGTCCACTGCGGGCTGGTTGTCTGCCGCGGTAGAGAAGACTTCACTCTTCTTGGTGGGGATGGTGGTGTTGGCTTCAATGAGCTTGGTCATGACCCCGCCCATGGTCTCGATGCCGAGGGACAAAGGTGTCACGTCTAGCAAAAGAACGTCTGTGACGTCACCACTCAAGACCCCGCCTTGGATGGCGGCACCTACGGCCACCACTTCGTCGGGGTTGACCTCTTTTGAAGGCTCTTTTCCGAAGAAAGAAGTCACGGCTTCTTGAACGGCAGGGATTCGCGTTGAGCCGCCCACCAGGATCACTTCGTCAATGTCGCTTGTGCTCAGTCCAGCGGCTTTCATGGCCGTTTGACAGGGCTCGATGGTACGCTTGATCAGGCTGTCTGCCAATTGCTCAAATTTTGCGCGGTTCATGGAGCGAACCAAGTGCTTTGGCACTCCGTCCACGGGCATGATGTAGGGCAAGTTGATTTCGGTGCCATTGGTGCTGCTCAACTCAATCTTGGCTTTCTCCGCGGCTTCCTTGAGACGCTGAAGGGCCATGGGATCCTTGCTCAGGTCCAACCCGCCATTCTCGTCCTTGAATTCGGACACGAGCCAGTCAATGATGACTTGGTCAAAATCGTCTCCTCCAAGGTGGGTGTCACCGTCTGTTGAAAGCACTTCAAATACGCCATCTCCCAATTCGAGAATGCTGACGTCGTGCGTTCCGCCACCCAAATCAAACACCACAATTTTTTGGTCGGTGTTCTTTTTGTCCAATCCGTAAGCCAAGGCTGCTGCTGTAGGCTCGTTGATGATGCGCTTCACCTCGAGTCCAGCAATTTCACCCGCTTCTTTGGTGGCTTGACGCTGGCTGTCGTTGAAGTAGGCAGGTACGGTGACCACGGCACCCGTGACTTCGGTTCCCAAGTAGTCCTCGGCGGTCTTCTTCATCTTCTGAAGAATCATCGCGCTGATTTCCTGTGGGCTGTAGTTGCGGTCGTCAATTTTGATGCGGGCTGTGCCACCATCGGCTTTCACCACTTCGTAAGGCACACGTCCGGCCTCTGTGCCAACCTCAGAAAACATCTGTCCCATGAATCGCTTCACGGAGTAAATGGTTTTGGTTGGGTTTGTGATCGCTTGACGCTTTGC
>CALKHD010000128.1 GCA_938092195.1 uncultured Flavobacteriales bacterium
TGCACCATTCCAACCATCACCGAAATCGTCGGTCATGAGCAACTTCACGCAATTCGCATAACAACATGTGCCATCTGCAATCACCGCAGTCTCGTCATAATTGCAAGCCTCGCTGTCTGTGCATCCGGCACAGCTCAAGTAATCACAAGATCCGTTGTCCGCGGTTGCAGCCGCATTGTAGTTGCACGCCCCAGCGTCCACACATCCGCAGACGACACCACCCAATGAGAAGTTGACCGACCCAATGGCACCACTGGTGACTTCTCCATCAGGGGTTGACAACGACCAGCTGATTTCCTCATCGAAATCACCTCCTCCCACGGCCAAACTGTAACAACCCTCTACCAAGCAGAACGTATCGAAGCCTTCGTCACCGCCGAGGAAATTGTCGACGTCCAGAATGAACAGCGCACTGTCCAGGCTGCCACTCAGGAGGGTGTCCCCAGAAGCGTCCATCAAAAAGTACTCCGCTCCATTCCATCCGTCACCAAAGCTGTCAAACATGTCCAGCTTCAGAGGGATTCCATCTTCAAACCCAACTGGACAGGCGCAACCAAAGAAGTCACAAGAGCCATCCTCGATGTTCGCCGAAGGGTCAAAGTTGCACGCCACACCATTGGTGCACCCTTCCACAGCCGGAGCGCATGAAAGTGAAATTTCCACGGTTCCGTTGTCATCGGTAATGGGGTCGCCATCGGTGTCTTCTGCCGACACGTATGCATAATAATGACGGCCTGGCTCAGAAATGAACTGTACCCAAGCATCGTTCTGATCAAAGAAGCCGCAGTTGATGAAGTCAGACTCTTCAGAGGCGTACACCCCGTCTTCGACGGTCAAGACACACTCAAACAAGGCGGGAATGCCTCCGGCACAGACCGCATCACTCACATACAGGTTCAGTTTTGAATCGATGTTGGACCCACACAGACTCAACGTGTGCAAGTCCCCTGTTCCTTCAAATGTGTACCAAATTCCAGGTCCGGGAACAGGATCACAACCGTTGATCAGGTTGGGGGCGCCCAAGTTGGTGGCACCACCTGTTGAGCCCGTAGCGGGAACTCCGCATTCCAGATCCATCGCCGACCCACAGGTGTTGTTCACGGGAACCACATCCATGTAGTTGCAGGTTCCATCATCCATGGTGGCCGTTGGGTCATAGTTCGGAGCCACAGGGTCCATGCAACCGAGGTAAACTCCGTTGGTCAGGAACTGATACTGCCCACACTCCTCAGGGTCTGTGGTGAAGACATAGAACAGGTAGTCCGTATTGGACTGCAGCACTGTGAATTGGCTGATCTCTCCCGCACATTGCTCGGACACCAAACATCCCACTTGGGCTTCGAGGTCTCCACATTCACCCACATCGAAAATGGCCAGGCCAATGTTGGCGGCACTCAGGTTCAACAGGTCAAAGAAGAAGGTCTCGTAATCGCCGCTGTTGAATGTATACCAGACGCCGTAGCTGGTTTGGAATCCTGCCAAGAAGCTCACGTCGACGTTATCGGGGCTGGAGCAACATACAGAACCCACGTCAGGAACTCCGTTTTGCAGACCTAAGGCATTGGAGCAATCGTCATTGATTGGCGCTCCACTGCTGCAGTCCACGCATTCCACAGAAAGCAAGAACTCATCACCACTTGTGTATTGGCTGAAACGCGTCACATAGATGTAGTAATCTTCTCCTTGCTCCACATTAAAAGCGACTTCACTCATGAAGCCCTCTGAACAACCGTCGTCGTTTCCACCCAAGCACTCCAAGTCGTCTAGGTTGCCATCGACAGCCTTGAAGACAAACACCTGAGAGTCAAACAATGGGTTGCCTGCTGGATTGAAGGCGTCCGTTCCACAGGTGCTGACCACCATCTGCTGATCGGACTGGGAGTTGAACACATACCAAACTCCAGCCGCATTGATGTCTTGGCCCGAGCACGTCGTCCCCACCAGGCCCTCTCCATCCACTGCATAAGTCAGTGAGCCTGCAATCTGAGCACCACACTGAACCGCTTGAGCGCTGTAAGCGTAGTTGTTGGCTGGTGGACATTCACATGAACCATCATCCAATGTTGCACTGGGGTTGTAGTTCAAGCAGAAGGGGTCCGTGCAACCCTGGAAGGTGCATTGCTCTGTTTCACCCACATCCAATCCGTAGCTAGACACTTCGTCAGAACCCGTTCCATAGAAATTACCGACCACGTCCTCGAGGTACCAACCAATGTCATCTGAGTCGTCTCCTGGGGTGATGTCAAAAAAGTAACATCCCGGCTCAAGGCAGACCAAGTCTGTTCCTGCAGTTTGACCATCGCCGATGCTGGCATTGTCCAACGTTCCCGTCGCAGCAATGTCTCCGTCGGTTTCAGAGATGTAGTAAACGCCGCCATTCCAACCATCGCCAAACGCGTCGGTCATGCGCACCTCCAGGATCAACTCTCCCGCTGAGCAATAGACGCAGGTTCCATCGTCGATGGAGGCCGAGGGTTGGAAATTGGTTGCGTTAAAGTCGGTACATCCGTAGCAAGAGAAGTTGCAGAATCCACTGTCGTAGACAGCGTTGGGGCTGAAGTTGCAGGCCGTCGGATCCGTACATCCCACGGGGCAACTCACGTCGCCCAATGTGATTCGGTCGGCTCCGCTGATCAGCTGGTCTCCAAATTCCGCCTCATCCAAAGACCCGGAATAGACCACAGTTCCATCAAAGGTGGAGAACACATAAATGCCGTTGTTCCATCCATCCTGAAAGCTGTCGAACATCTCAAAGTTGTAACAACCTTCAGGAAGGCAGACCGCATGCGTACCGGCACCACCGAAGTCGACCACTGTGTTGGTCTCCATGTTTCGGATGTTCCAACTGATCTCTCCATCCCAACTTCCGCCGCCCACTTCGAGGAAGAAGAAGTACTCTTCATAACAACATGTCCCGTCGTCATAGATGGCATCTCCATCAAAATTCACGGCTCCACTCTCGGTGCATCCATAGCAGTCAAAGTCACAAAGGCCGTTGGAAATCGTGGCTGTCTGATCGTAGTTGCAGGCCGTTGGGTCCGTGCAACCTTGGCAAGACAGGTACTCACAGCTGCCATCATTAAAGTTGGCCGCGGGGTCATAGTTACATGCACCCTCGGTCGTGCAACCTGTGTTGAGACACTCAGGATCACCCACAAAGAAGAACTCCTCGATGATGCCACCAGGGATTCCCGGGCCACCCTCTAGAATCACTTGCCCATTTCGAATGATTTCCCAAGAGGCCTCAACGGCCAAGTTGTCGAACTCCAATTGAAGGACATAGCAATCTTCTGCAAGGCAGACGTCCAAATCCACAGAAGCTCCGTCCGTGAACTCAACACTGCCGTACTCCAATCCTGACAAATTCCCAACGGTGGCGCTTCCGATGTTCCCTTGACCATCGACCCATCCATTGGAGAAAGCGTCGTACAAACGAATGGTCACGCAAGAATCAAAACAGCAACTCCCGTCATCAAAACCAGCTTCTGAATCATAGTTGCACGCGCTTTCGTCCATGCAACCCGGAATGCCATCGAGTTCGGTGAGGGTGAAGTTGAACGCCGCAGCGGGACCAGCTGTGAGTTCCCCAGCGCAGTTGCCTCCACAGATGAAGGGCAAACTTGTGGTATTGACCTCAAAGCTCACGCCACCATCTCCACCCCCATCCAGAAGAATGATGGTGTAGTTGCCCTGGCCGTATTCGCTCAAGTCTATGGTGTATGTCTGGTTGAATCCGTTCGTCGGCCAAATGCCGCCTTCACTGATGTTGACGATTTGACCATCAGTCAAGCTCGTTACAGCCACACCATACTGGGTGGCATAGAAGTCTGAGAAGAGCGTAATGGACTGCGCCCTCGCACCAAAGGAGAGGAAGAGAGCGGCAGAAAGGACGACCACACCAAGGGTGGCGCGGCAAGGAAAGCGGAGCATCATGGAGTCAGCGGTTGCTAATTCGGTTCGACATCAGGAAGCAGCGTTGGTCGCTACTTTACACCTTTAGCCTTCCCGAAAGATAAGCACAAAGATCAGGATGAACAAACTTCTCTTCTGAATCTAAATGTCGCCCAAAAGCTAAATAAAGCTCACCAAAAGATTCTATTCATGGCTGAAGCCCAAATTGAACGAGTCAATCTTTAGTCACGACCACATGGCAGAATGCCAACTTTCGTCGAAAGACTTGACCAACAATCCCGCTTCAGATTCCGCATCACCTACCGTCGCAGCCAACGGGTCCACCACTTCAGTTTGACCGTTCACCAGCCCAGCTTTCCTCATGGCCCAGAATTCCGATGTGCGCGTGGCTTGCCAGCCTTCTGCCTCGGGCTGCCGCCACACCACTTGATGGCGGTCAAACCAATCGATTCCTTGCGACTCGCCCTGTCGCCTCACAAAGGCCACCAATTTGTCGATGCTGCACCCCGTTGCCCCGGCTTGCCGCTCATCCATGCCGACGACCAGAACTCGATTGTACAGCACTGTGCCCGCCGCGTGAAGCGCTGATCCATGCGCAGACCAATTGGACAAAAAGGCGCGCAAATCATCCATAAGCAGCTTCTGCTCTTGCGGAAGCAAATCGCGATCCGCTGTGTGCACCCACAAGCGTGAATGCCCGGGTAGGTCATCGAACTTCATGTCTGAAAATTAACGCGGAGCGCCCGACCACTCGCATGGAAACTGCCCCTAAGAATAAGTCGACTTTTGGCGATTGATTCAGGGCGCGGTGTTGCCCACAGCCTGTCCAGCCAAAGCGCGTTCACGCAACCACGGCAGGAGAACCAGCATCAAAGAAGGCAACGGCGATTGTAAAAAGCCCAAGACTTCCCTGGCCACGTTGTACCCTGCTTCTGTTTCACCGGCCTGACCGTCAAGCAGCCAAAACAACGCCGTGACCACTCCAGATGCCGCATAGATGAGCATGAGCAGCTTCCAACGCTCCCCCACGCCTGCCGCCCTCAAAAACAGCGCGTCCAAAACAAAAAAGCACAGCACAATCGCCGCCATGAGCCCCCACTTCGCACGGACCATTTCCGTCCTACCCCAACCATGAAACACCTCGAAAGTATCGCGGGTGTAAGCACTGTTTGTGCGGCAAGAAGGCGCATATGAGTCCCACCACCTCTTCCTCTTTTCAACCATACAGACGCGCTCCCATGCGCACTCTTCATGCCCAAAATCATAGAAATCCAGGTATTGATCACCAACCTGCAAATAGTGATTCAACTTGATCTTGGCGTCCTCCTGAACATAACCAAAACCCAGCATCGCAAACAAAACCAAAGCCCACCAAGGCCGCCTGAGAGGGAGCAAAACCTGCCTGGAACTGCTCATGAGAATTCCTCGTTCTCAGAATGACTCGAAGCTTGACTCAACCGAACTGCCCACATATACCACAACCAAAAGATGAAACCGTAAATCAAAACGGTCCAAGTGTAATCATGGTTGAATTTGAGCGATTGAGGACGGTTGTATTGAATGATCACCAAACTGACAACCCTCAACAAGTTGGCGAGATGAATCAAAAGGATCCCCAGCGGAATGAACCAGAGCTTTCGCCGCTTTGGGCCGGGGAACGCCGCAATAAAAACAGCGAAAAGAGCGAACAACACCAATCCATCACAAGGCGCACCAACCTGCAAAAGCCCGACGCTATCAGCAATTCCAATTTGCCAACGCAGGTCTGGCGAGGTCACCTCGTATAAAGCGAAACCCAAAAGACGAAGAACAGCTTCAGATGAGACCACCAAAGAGTGAATCAGGTACTCATCGAGTTGTGTTTGATCCTTTAGAAAGTATTGGTACAACACATACCAAGCGAGGTAACCCACAAAGCCAAAACCTAGAAAACGTGTGAGGTCTCGATTCACTGTCTGCGGTCAAGCACACTTCAAATCTCCGTCCTTCCGCCTGCGGATGCCTAACACTCCCATACCTATGCCTCCAGCGATTAAGAAACCAAGACCACCATCAATTGGGATGCAGGGGTTTGTGCCGCTCGTAGACGAGTAACTGTCTACTGTCGTACCGGTGAAAACCGAGTTTTCATACCACTCTGTGCACGGTGTCACATTCCACCCACACCCTTGACTACCGCCATATTGAGTACAAAAATCCTCGGGAAGGAAAGGGCCTGCGCACGAAGCCAAATCTCCACAGAGGGTGCAAGAACATGTGTTACAACAATCAGCAGCTTGACCTTGCGCTGAGAGACGCTCACCC
>CALKHD010000129.1 GCA_938092195.1 uncultured Flavobacteriales bacterium
GCACCGGGAGCATGCCACGGCCAACTTGCAATGGCAGGATGCGGCCGTGAATGAATTTGACTTTGGAGACCTCTGTTTGGCCATGAATTGGTCCGATCAATTCGAGGGGCAATTGCAGCAGTTTTTTGGCGAAGAAGAAAAGCTCACCGCAGAAGTCACCGGCCCCCAGAGTGCGTCCATTCAAATGAATGGCTGGCCCCTGGATGTGCTCAATCCCATTCTTGCGAAGGGAGACGTTCACATCGAGGGTCTTGCCCAAGGGCAGGTGGCCGTAGACTGGAGCTCGGGGCTGCCTTTGCCCAAAGGAAGCTTGGCAGTGGAAGCCAGCAACATCAAGGTTGGAGCCACAGGAGGCCAACATGGAATCCAAGGCAACCTCATTCTCGATTCGGACTTCATCGGAATGGACCAAGCCGTGGTGACGGACCGCCTGGGCAACACCGCCTTGCTCAATTTGTCGGTCCTTCACAGCGACTATGCGTCTTGGAACTACGACCTTGGACTGTTGCTGGAAGACGGCCCATTCATGGCCATCGAGCTTCCGCCTGCGCACACGGGCCTCTTTTACGGGACCGTCATGGCCACGGGCAGCATGAACGTGTTTGGCGATGAAGAAGGCCTGTTTTTGGAAGCTGAAGTCCAAAGCGAGGTCGGAACCAGCTTTACCCTGCCATTGGATGCCCTCGAAGGGGCCGACATGCCCAGCGGAATTCGGTTTATTGGGGGCCCTTCTTCCGCACCGCCTCCGCGTTCTCAGTCTCCTTTTGGCTTGACCCTCAATCTGGAATTGGACGTGAGCCCCGAAGCCGACCTGGCCTTGGTGCTCGATTCCGAAGCTGGTGAACGAATCGATGGCCTCGCCCAAGGTCACCTGGCCATATCGATGAGTCCAGAGTGGCCCCTTTCTGTCCAAGGCGGACTCAACATTGTCCAAGGCCAGTACCGATTCAGCCTGAGGGACTTGTTCACCAAGACCATCGACATTGCACAAGGGGGAAGAATCGACTGGGACGGCGACCCTTATTCAGCCGAGCTGAGCGTCTTGGCTGTCTCCAACATGATGTGCACCCCCACAAACCTGCTTCAAAACGAGGGGCTTGGACAGCCTTCCATCTCGGGCAATGTCGAAAATCAAAGGACCAAGGTGGAAGTGGGCATGGACATCCAAGGGCAATTGACGGCTCCTCTGCTGAACTTTTCCCTGACCTTCCCCGAATTGGAAGCGTTCGAGCCCAGTTTGCTGGCCAGGATCAATTCCGTTTTGGCCACCCCTGGTGAAACAGAAAGGCAGGCCTTTGCCTTGCTGGCCACCGGTGGATTCATTGGAGGGCAAACCAATTCCAACTCCAACACCAACTCGCTGCTGCTGGAACAAACGGCTGTCGCCCAGGCTTCGGAGCTCGTTTCTTCTCGCATATCCGAAATGCTCAGTGGACTGTCCGAGGATATAGACATCGGTCTGCGCTATGTTCCTTCTTCAGAAACCGGGGCCTCTTCGGGTGGCTCAGGCTCGGGTGCACCATCGGACATCGCCAATGCCGAAGATGCGTTTCAGCTGGACCTTGGAATGAACCTGATCAACAACCGCCTTCGCATTTCTGGAAGCCTTGGTGCAAGAGGAATGGATGGCTTCTCGATGAACGAAGAATCGGAGTTCATGGGCAGACTGGATGTCCGCTACAAACTGACCCCAGACGGACGCTGGGAGCTCATGGGATACCAAAAGCCGGAGAGCACCTTGGAAGACGGCATGAAAATGGGCATTGGTGCAGCCTATCAGATTCGCTTTGACCACTTCCGCGACCTGTTTCGCAGCGACCGTCCCTGAGCCCTTCAACACAGACCTTAACTTGCCCGCATGAGCATCCTACGCATTCTTGGCTTGGCCTCTTTGGCCGTTTCGTTTTCCGCATCGTCTCAACCGGTGCTGAGCAGCAATGATTTGCCGCAAGGTGGAACCACATACGTCCGCGCCACAGCCATCCCCCCTTTCAATTCCGGGAACCTGGAGGAAACTGGAGCGGACTTAACCTGGGACTACAGCGGACTGGAAGTCGCCAATGAATCCAATACGGAGTACTTCTCCATGGGGGACGCCAGCTTGACCACACAGTTTGTGTTTTCCTCTGCCGACCATTTCACAGCCTTTGAACTCCCCGATCTCGGAGAAGATTTCGCTTTGCCCATCAGCGGGGCCACGAACTACCAAGAGTTTGGCTCCAATGCCTACAAGACCATTGGACTGGGCATCACCACCGACATTTTTGATTTGCCTGTGACCTATGATGACGAAGAAGAATTGTTGCCTTTGCCTTTGATTTATGGCGCTGAGCTGGAGGGCTCCTCGGCCTACACTGTGGACCTTCCAGAGCTCATTTACTACTCCACCAGCCAGACCATGACCATCGAGGTGGATGCGTGGGGAACCTTGGTTTTGCCGGGGGGCAGTTATGAGTGCTTGCGCGTTCGGCGTGATTTTTTGGCCATGGATTCTGTGAATGTGGCCGCAGCGGGGATCGGATTTTCTCTGCCAAGAGAGGGCACTGTGTACGAGTGGTATGCCGCCGGCGAAGGCATGCCTGTTTTGTCGGTTCAGACCTTGGCGGACCTGCCTGCCAATTGGCAATTCAAGCCCAACACGAGCAGCGTCCATGGGGCTCCTTTGCTGACCACCGACTGGACCGCGGGGCCTTCCCCACTGCAAGCAGGAAGCCGGCTTGGCATCTTTGGACTTGAAGGACGGCGCGTTGTGGCCATGGACATCCAAGGCCGAACCTGGTTTGATGGCGTGCCTTCTGCCGATGCACAAGGCGCCCATTTGAACACCAAAGGGTGGCCTTCAGGGGCCATGCTGATTCAAGACATGGTCTCGGGGCAAACCGCCCGGGTGATCATCCGTTGACCGCGGTGGCCATGTCCATGGCCGCCACTGCATTGCCCGAGGCCTGAGCTGGCGTGAACGTGCCGGCCCGGTCTTGCAGCCAGGCTTTCGCCACCCGTTTGTTTCGGAACACCCGAACATTCGGGGTCAAACGGCTCATCATTTGATACAGCCTGTCTCTCCACACCAGCAGATGTGCTGGAACCACAATGGAACGGTGGTGAACACCAACCATGGCGCTGCTCTGGGCCATCCAAGTAAGTGCGGCGCGGTCCAAGAGCAAGTGGGCCCGAGGAATGACGATCAATTCGGCCACCTCGCGTTCCCCAAGCAACTCCAACCGTTGCGCCGCCACCCTTTGCATGAGGGGCAAATCCACAATCAGGTCTTCAGCCAACTCAACGGTGAGCAGCCCATCAGAAAAATGGAACACCCCGTAAGGCGCTTGGTATGTGAAGGCATGCGACATGACCACAAGATGACCCCCAAACCGACCTCTCTGATGCACAGAGGAGCTCAGCTTTCCACAATCCAAATGGGGAACCTTCAAGTCGGCGTCAACGCAGACTCAGCAACGCGTCAAGGGCAGGCGAATTCGGCCACGTCTCCCTCGGTCTCTGAGGGCACGCAGAACTGCAAGGCAGCCGTGTGTTCTCCCTCGACCAGTTCTTGGACCGATGGCTTGGACACGCCCAACCCTATGACCTTTTGCTGGGTCCGGCTGGCGAACAGCCCCAAGCCCCCCGCGATGTTGGTATAGACGGGGCGGTCCTGAATGATGCCCGTCACGGGAGCATTCACAGCGAGGTAGGTGTCCAACTCTTCGTTGGCGATGCTCAGTACAAAGTCAAAAGCGCGAATCCGATCGATGTTGTTGTCCCAAATTCCAAGCTCGCGCGTGATGAGTGGGTCGGTCTCCAGGTTGTTGGCCAAGAACAAGAAGAAGGCCTCGCCGTTGACC
>CALKHD010000130.1 GCA_938092195.1 uncultured Flavobacteriales bacterium
TCCAGATCCTTTCCTTGAACTTGATTTCAATGGAGGCTTCGTAGCGCTTGGCCCCCGGCGTGGAAGACCACTTAAAATTCACATTGGGGTAGTTCACCAGGCCGCCAGACCCACTGGCAAAATTCAAACTGAACCCCGGAATGCCCGAGGGGGGATTGCTGATGTTGCCCAGCGACTCACCAATCAGGGTGGTCACGGCGGTCAAAGGACTGCGCCCATCGGCAAAGTCAACCTGGAGGCGGTACACCCTCAAATCCTCGCTGTTGTTGGATGGCGCAATCTCCAAGCCCCCTGGCGTTTGGAAATGGTACGCCCGGTATTCTGGGCCAAAGAAGATGCCGTTGTCGTCTTTGTCTTGCAAAACGGTGTCCATGGCCATGAACGAGACCAATGGCGACTCAAACCCCACATCGTCTCCGGCAAAGCCCTCCACCATGATGGTAACTTCGCCTGGGCCGTATTCGCTGCTGTCTGCGATTTGGGCAAACTCCAAATTGTTGCCCTCGCCCAACCAGGTCCGGTTCACCCTCACCCACTGCTCCTCTGAGTTTGGGTCGAGCAAGCAAAACGCCAGCGTGCGCTCCTCATATGGGGCATTCAAGTCCACATCTGTGGTGCACCCCATGCCGAGGCAAGTGGTGAACAGAAGAAACCAAACAAAGCCAGACACATTTTGCATGGTGCAAACTTACGCTCCGAGGCCCATCAGAAAGGCCATGGTGTCCAGGCCGTCCGCGTAGTCGGACAATCCGGGGCATTGGGCTTCACCAAAGGCCAATCCACCGTGGCCCACACGGCACTGAATGGCCTGGGCATCGTTCTGAAGTCGTTCCTCCACCAAGGCCACATCTGCATAGCGTTGGTAGTGCAAAGCCCCCACGGGTGAAACCCAAGCGGGGTCTTCTTTGAGAAGCACAAATCCATTTTCGAGCAGATCAACAGCCTCCATTAGCCAAAGGGCCTTGTGGTAGGTGTAGTTGTTGTAGAAGCGGTTGTGGTGGCCCAAATGAGACCAATCCACAAAGGCGGCAAACAGGCGGTCGAGGTCAAAGTCTTCTGGAATGAACACCTGGGTGACGTTGCGACACCCCAAGCCGTAGTAGCGGAAGATGTCTTGGGAAAGCGCCTTGAGCTGCTCCAACGATTCGCTTCCATCGAGCACGGCCACCGATGTGCGCTGACCGCGAATGATGTGGGGCACTTGCCCGAAGTAATGCTGGAAGTAGCGACCCGAGTTCTTGCTCCCGGTGGCGATCACGGCATCGAATCCAGTGAGCCGCTCCTTCTCTATGCTCACCTGTTCTTTCAAGCCCGGGCACACATTGGACCAACTCAACAGCAATGCTTCCGTGAGCCCTGCGTCATCGCGGCTGGGCTTCAACTTGACCTGGTGACCAGAAACCACAGCACAGATCAAATCGTGCAACCCCACCAATGGAATGTTGCCCGCCATCACAATGCCCACCGTTACAGTGCTTCTGTCCTGCGCGGTCTCCGGCAAGCTCTCCAGCCATTTCTCTACCTCCTCTGGGGCCAAGGCCTGGCTCCAAACGGTGGCGGCGTGTTCCACTTCGGAAGGGCTAAACCACCCGTTGCTGTGCTCGGCCACGGACATCGCTTGCTTCAAAGGGGCCCATTCTGGAGCGGGGTTTTCGCCACCAATGGCGGTCAATCCAGTGTGAAGGGCAGAAAGAAGTTGACGGGCTCTGGCCTTGTCAACCGTGGCATTTTGGGCAACCATTGGGGAGAAGTGCTTAACGATGCAAAGATGGTGGCAACATCTTCAGGGTCTGAAGGGTTATTTTTGCTCAGCGCAAGATTCCAAGAGACAGCACCACGCCATGGCCATCATGATCACCGACGCCTGCATCAATTGCGGAGCCTGCGAACCCGAATGCCCCAACAACGCCATCTATGAAGGTGGTGCAGAATGGACATTTGCCGACGGAACAGGCCTCAAAGGAGAGGGGTCCCACCCCTCTGCGGGACAAATCAATGCCGAGTCTACACAAGAACCCGGCAGCATGGACGTTTACTACATCGCCACTGACAAGTGCACCGAATGTGTAGGCTTCCACGACGAACCCCAATGTGCCGCCGTATGTCCAGTGGACTGCTGCGTCGACGATCCGGACCACGAAGAATCCGAGGATCAGCTGCTCGCCAAAAAGGCGTTCATGCACCTCTGAACGATTACGCTCTGTAAATCAGCACTTTAAGTTCCCACGTGCCGGTAGCGTGACAAAGTGGAAAACTTTGCCGCTTCCCTCCTGCTCGTGAACCACGTCCCATGTCCCATTTGGGACACCCACGATTCAACAGGGACTCACTCAAAATCACCGGAACAATAAACGCCTGACACCGGCGATGGTCCGCGCGTACAAAGTCTTTTTGGCGACCGCCTACCCGCCGCCCGACCTTGTAAAGACCATGAAACGCTTGCTCGCTTGCCTGGCGCTCTGCGCCTCTCTCTCTGCCTCTGCTCAAGGCGACAACTGCACTGTCCTCGGTATCCAAGACCTCACACAGATGGTCTTTGAACTCCAAGGCCAGCTCAATGCTCAAGATGCCACCATTGATAGTTTGCAGAATGCCGCGATGACGCGGGATAGTGTCCGCGCTATTGCAAGAGGCGAAGCAGCATTCTGGGGTTCTGTAGGCCATGCCGATCTCGAAGGTGTTAACCTCGAGAATAATCATATGGACAGTTACCAGGAGGTTTCCTACCTCGTAGGCGCCAACCTCTCTGATGCCAACCTCTCTGGTACTGAACTCTCTTATGCCGACCTCACTGGCGCCAACCTCTCTAGTGCTAATCTCCTTGGTGCTGATCTCAAAAGTGCCAACCTTGATTATGCCAACCTTCAACATGCCAACCTCTATGGTACCGACCTCTCTGGTGCCTTCCTCGATTATGCCGACCTCTCTGGTGCCACGATGAACTGCCTCAGAGGCTGCCCAGTCGAACTCCCATTAGGTTACATCTGCGAACCTGATCCAGACTGTTCAGAGCCTGACCGCTACCGCATCGTACCAGACTAACCCACCACCCGCCTTACGGCCCCACTTCGCCAGCGGCATGGCATTCTGCGCTTGCGGCGCGAACTTGGCGGCATGCGACATCTACTTGCTTTCCTGGCGATCTTCGCCGCGTTCAACGTCCATTCTCAAGTGTGGAACGCAAATGCTGACGTTGATCAAGACGGCTGCGTTGGTGCCAGTGACGTGTTAAATATTCTCTCTGTCTTTGGTTCATGTGAGCCGTTTTCAGCCTGTGTCACCCCAACTATGGATGGATACAATTATGGTGTTGTAGAAATCGGCGACCAGTGCTGGTTTGCCGAAAACCTGCGCACGACGAGCTACCGTAATGGCGATTTAATTCCTGCGGACTTGACTGGCTCCGACTGGATCTTGACGAATTCGGGCGCCACTGCAGTTTATGGTGAGGGCAGCAGCGCATGCTACAACGACAGTCCCGCCATCAATGCCTGTGACGAAGTGCAGTCATTGGCGGAGTATGGCCGGCTGTACAAATGGTATGCTGTGGACGATGCGCGTGGCCTGTGTCCCAGCGGATGGCATGTTCCGACTGACGGTGAGTGGACCGATTTAAAGAACTACATCAACTCACAGGGCTTTGCTGGAGCGGAGGGAACAGCCTTGAAGTCGACGTCAGGTTGGAATAGCGGCGGCAACGGCACGGATGACTTTGGGTTTTCGGCCCTTCCGGGCGGCTACCGCAGCAGCTACAGTGGCTACTTCTACGAAGCCGGGAACGACGGCGCCTATTGGAGTTCTTCGTTCATTGGCGGCGCTCCTTGGTACCGGCACTTGTACGACAACTATCCAGACATCATCCAGGACCACAGCTATCCACGGAGAG
>CALKHD010000131.1 GCA_938092195.1 uncultured Flavobacteriales bacterium
TTGTTGCTCGGTGCCACATTCAACAATGGCCTTTTCAACGTGTCCAACAACCGAAATTTTGGTGAGGGTCAGCGTCAAGATCACATTCAGCCCGCCCTCGATGGGTCCCTGGATCCTGCCGCTGCAGAAGGCTACGAAATAAAAATGGTGGACAACGCCATCCTTTTCAGTTGCGGTTTGTTGTTCTGATATGATGCTGAAGTCTTCGCGTACCATTCAAGCGGATCGAGCCGTGGCCCACATTGTCCAGTGGATGGACCAATACTTGGAGCAGTCGGGATTGGAAGGTTGGGTGGTTGGAGTCAGTGGGGGGATTGATTCCGCAGTGACATCCTCTCTTGCTGCTGAAACGGGCCGCCCGACGGCGCTGTTGCGCATGCCGATTCATCAAGCTCAGGATCAGGACCAAAGGGGGGCAAACCACATGGCCAGGTTGTGCGCCAAATGGCCCAAGGTGTCGTCTTTGGTCGTCGACCTGACGCCGTCTTTTGATGGTCTGTCCGATGCGCTGACTCAGGCTTCAGGCGCTCCTTTTGGAGGCCTGTCGCTGGCCAACTCGCGGGCTCGATTGCGGATGACGACCTTGTATGCGGTGGCGGCTGAGCGCCGCGCCTTGGTGGCGGGAACCGGGAACAAGGTGGAAGACTTTGGGGTCGGATTTTACACCAAGTATGGAGATGGTGGGGTGGATTTGAGTCCGATTGCCGACTTGTTTAAAAGCGACGTTTATGCCTTGGGCCGAGCCTTAGGAGTGGACAAAGCCATTTTGGAGGCGCCTCCCACGGACGGACTCTGGGGAGACGACCGAACCGATGAGGATCAGCTTGGGGCCACGTATGACGAGCTGGAATGGGCCATGGAAAGTGTGGCTGCGGGTCAGGGAGTCAAGGACCATGACCCGGCAAGCCGAGAGGCAGAAGTGTTGGCCATTTATCTGCGTCATCACAAGGCCAACCTCCATAAAATGACAGCCATTCCGGTTTGTGACATGCCCAGTGGGCTGTTCACGAAAGCCTGAATGGATGCCGCCTATTTCTGACAGCGGACTGTTGGCCTGATTGCTCCATTTGGAGCCCCCGTTTACTCCTCCTCAACGATGGCCCAATCCACCTTCACTTGAACCGTGGGTTCTGCCATCGAATACAGGGTGAGGGTGTATGCGCCCAGAGGAAGGTGGCCTTCGTTGTCCGCGGAGCTGTCATCAGCGTTGCCGTCTGAATCGTCGTCAGCGTTGTCCTCTGAATCGTCCTCGGATTTGGGCACAAAACTGAGGGTCTGCCAACCGCGTCGAAGGCTTTCCAATTTCACCACCAGTTGAGCTTGACCCAGGCTGTCGGAGGCCTGCAGTTCGTAGTCGCCATCGGCAGGCAGAAAGACCGACAGCTTGACTTTGGGTTCCCAAGGGTCGCCCCAACCATAGCTGCGCTCACCCCAGTTTTCTTGCCAGGTCAAGTCCTCAGGCGCGGCCAAGGACAACGGGGTGTTGGCCAAATCTGAAGGGTCGCTCAACCCCTCGATGAGAGGATCCAAGTCCAAGACCCAAATGCTGCGTCCATGGGTGCCGATCACCAGCTCATTCTCTCTCTCTTGAATCACCAAGTCATGGACGGGTGATCTGGGCAAATCGGGGTGGGCCATGGACCAAGTCCCTCCGTTGTCCATCGAAACGTAGAGGCCCCCATCGGTTCCGCAGAACAGCAGTCCTTCGATGTCTTCAGACTCGACCAAAGCATTGATGGGCTCCATGGGCAGTCCTCCGCGCACTGTGCCATCGTCACCGCGCCGTGTCCAGCTGCGTCCGTTGTTTTCGGAGACGTAGAGGTATGGGGCGAAATGGTCGTGCCGGTATCCATTGAGGGTCACGAAAATCCGGTCGGCCGCATGGTGGGACCAAAGCACTTCTGTGACCCACAATGAGCGGTCGGGGTATGCAGAGGGGGCCGGGGGTGTTCTGTCTTCCCATGTGTAACCACCGTCGGGGCTCAAGTGCACCAGGCCATCGTCGGAACCGACGCCCAGGCGTCCAAACCGCAGGGGGCTTTCGTGAAGCGAAGTCAGTGAGCCAAAGGGCACATTGCCTGCCATGGCACCCCTGGTCAGGTCGTCTGACATGGTTTCGAAAGTGCGGCCTTGATTCAAGGAGCGGTGCACGCGATTGGAAGCCATGTAGAGGATGTCTTGATGGTGACGAGACAAGTGAATGGGGGTTTGCCAATTCCACCTCAATGGGGTCTCTCCAAGCTCGTGTTTGGGATGCAGCCTTGACCGGTCTCCGGTGTTGCGGTTGGCTCGGCTGTACCATCCAAATTGAGACCCTGTGTAGACGGTTTCATTGTCGCGGGTGTCCACCTCAATCTGCATGCCGTCGCCACCGTTGAGTCGATCGTATGGATAATCGCCAGTTTGGTGCCAACGGGGACTCTCTGTGTAGGTGCTCGGGCCTCTCCAAGTGCCATTGTCTTGAAGTCCTCCATAAATGCGATAGGGTTCGGCATTGTCCACGGCGACGGCGTAGAACTGCCCCACTGCAGGAGCGTTGCAGGACGTCCAATGTTCGCCTCCATCAAAGGTCACATTGATGCCGCCATCATTGCCATTGATCATGTGCTCTGGTTGGGCAGGATCGATCCAGATGTGATGGTGGTCAACGTGCACGTTGTCTTGGGCAACGGAAGCCCAGTTGGCCCCGTCATCGGTGCTTTCCAAGAGGGGGACACCTCCAATGATCACCCGGGAGGCATTCGATGGGTCAACGGCAATGAGTCCGAAGTAGTAGCAATAGCTGTAGCAGACCTCGTCGAGTCCTTCTTCGTGGGTCCGCGTCCAGGCTCCGTTTCCGCCGGTGTTCCATTCGTAGACTTCGGCGCCGATGATGGGGGGGTCAAACATTTCGGCATTGGCGTCGCCGAGGTAATCGGCCAAGGCATCAGGTTTCAATTCTCCTTTGGCGACACGTTCAAAAATGGATGCGGCCGTGGCGCCTTCTGGGAATCCGTTGTCCTCGAGGAAGTCCTCGAGGGCTGCGGTGTCGAGGCGGGCAAATTCAGCCGCCTTCATGCCCCGAAAGGCTTTGGTTTCAAGGTCTGCTTTTTCTGTGTCTGTCTCTTCCTCTTCGGGCTTCTCGTTTTGATTGTCTACAATGACGTAGAGGCGGTTTTCGCCAGCGTGATGGGCGAGTCCCATGCGTCCGATGCCGGGTGCCTCGGGGAAACCGAGTTCGGATTCCGTCAAATGGGTCCAGGACTGGCCGCCATCGGTGGATTCATAGACACCGCTGCCCCGTCCGTTCTCTGTGAAGGACCACGCCCTTCGCGTGCGGTCCCAGAGTGCCGCGTAGAGGTGTCCGGGTCGGTTTTTGTCGACCACCAGGTCCACAGCGCCAGCTTCGGGACGGCCGGCTTCTGATCCGTTGAGCAGCCGGGTCCATTCTTGGCCTCCGTTTGTGCTTTTGTAGATGCCGCGTTCTGTTTTTTCTCCTGCATCGGTATAGAGGGCTCCCAATGCCGCCACATAAAGGGTCCCGTCTTCGGCGAGGGCCACGCGCCCAATGTGATGGCTTTCACTCAGTCCTGCATGCGCCCAACTTTGTCCCCAATCGCGGCTCACCATCATACCGACTCCTGCATAGCTTGACCTGGAAGAATTGACTTCCCCGGTCCCGACCCAGAGGTCGCGTTGGTTCCAATCTACAGCGATGGCCCCAATGAACATGGTGGTTTCATGGTCAAAAAGAGGGGAGAAGGACGTGCCGTGATCGGTGGTGTGCCAAAGGCCTCCTGTGGCATAGGCGACCACGAATTCAGCGGTGTTGTCAGGGTTCACAGACAGGTCCACCACCCGGCCGCTCATGACCGTAGGTCCAACGCACCTCAGGTTCAATCCAGCGGTCCAGGAATCGTTGTCGAGGGAAAGGTGCATGTCTCCCGCAGCCAAGCGTTCCTCGCTGGTGGTGGGGAGGATGAGTTCGGATCGTCTTCCCCTCTGCCCATCGGCAGAGGAAAACATCAGCAATGCAACCAGAAGAAAGGAAAGTCGATGGGTCATTTCAGCTTGGGGTTGTTTTTGTGGCGTTCTGCGTCCCGCTTGGTTTTTTTCTCGAGGTTTCGCTCAAAAGCTTCACTCAAGTTCACTCCGGTTTGATTGGCCAATGCAGCCAAAACCCACAAGATGTCGGCCATTTCGTCTCCAATGTCTTTTCCGGCATCGGAGGGTTTTTCGCTTTGGTCACCATATCGGCGCGCCATGATGCGGGCCAATTCGCCCACCTCTTCAGTGAGGATGGTCATGTTGGTGAGTTCGCTGAAGTACCGGACACCAATGGTGGTGATCCATTCGTCCACGGTGGATTGGACTTCAGCCAAAGAGGGGGAGGGTTGGCTCATTCTTTGTTGCGGGTGTCCATGGTGATCGTCACAGGGCCATGGTTGATGAGGTCGACTTCCATCATGGCTCCAAATTGACCCGAGGCGACGGGCTTTTTGAGGTGGTCTTCCAATTGGCGGATGAAATGCTCGTACAGTGGGACTGCCGTCTCGGGTCGGGCTGCATGAATGAAGCTCGGACGGGTGCCTTTTTTGTACTTGGCGTGAAGGGTGAATTGGCTGACCACCAAAGCCTCTCCGGACACATCGGTGATCGACAAATTCATTTTCCCCTCCTCATCGGAAAAGACGCGCAGCGCCGCCACTTTCGCCGCCAGCCAATCGGCGTCCTCTGTGCTGTCCTCAGAATGGACGCCAAGCAAGATCATGAAGCCCTCGCCACATTGACCCACGGTCTCATTGTTCACGCTCACCTTGGCGCGGCTTACCCTTTGGACGATCGCCCTCATGCAAGCAAATTAGTTCCGGAACGTGGGACTTCTCGCTTCTGCGAATACGAGGTTCAAGGGTGAAGATGCCCGGCTTTGATGCGCCGAGGGGTAAATTGCAGCCTCACTTGCCAAGATGCCAACCTCATTTCGTCATCCTTCTTTTCGTCGCTGTTCAGTTTTTCTTCTATTTATATGGATGAGCGGCTCCGTTTTGGGGCAAATCAAGGCTGTGGACTCCGGTCCTTTGGTCTTTGCAGATCCAGAAGGGAGGACGCGAGAGCAAGCCAAGAAATGGGTCATTGAACAGGCCAAGATTCGAGCGATGGCCAATGAATTTGGGACCCGCGTGAAAAGTGAAACGGTTCAATTGACGGCGGAAAGCAATGGTCAAATGGACGATTCGTTCACGGAATTGAATGTGCTTCAGGTCAAGGGCGAGTGGTTGGAAACCAAAGAGCTCGAAGGGCCCACGCCGGAAATTCGAGACGGTGAAATTTGGTGGGCAGTGAGGGTGCGAGGAAAGGCACGACCCTTGAAGGTGAGTCATGTGGAACTTGAAATGGATTTGCGAAGCGACATTCTCGGTTCCGAGAACGTGGCCTACTTAGAAGACGGCGATCGTCTGCGGGCGCGTTTTCTTTCTCCAGTGGATGGCCATGTGATGTTCTTTTATGCCGAGGATGAGGTTGTGTATGCATTGTCCAATGGCCATTCGGATTTCGCCGAGGCAATCCAAGGTCAAAAGGAGTATTCACTTTTTTCTTCTGAATCTGAATGGGTGGAGTCGGGTGCAGAAAATGAAGGGTTGGATAAGCTGTCCCGCTATGCCTGGAAGTTCAAAGTGACCAACCCCAAGATGAAAGAGTCCCAAGGCATGCTCTATGGGGCGTTTGCCACCCACGAGTTTGCTCCGCCCAAAATGGACTGGCAGGCGTCGGAAGAAATGTGGACCATGGATGCCGAGCAATTCGACCGGTGGTTCAAGCAAAATGTGGCTCGCTCGGATCATTTTCAGATGGAGCGTTTGCCCATTCGAATTCGTTCAAAACAACGCTATTGATGATGGATTTAAAGAGTGGGGTCATATGTATGATATCCCTTTTAGCTGGAGGCTTTGGTGTGACCCATGCCCAGGTAGAATCGGTGTCAAGAAAGTCCATGACCATCCAGAGGCGCCCTGTGATTGCCCCACCTCAGTTGTCCATTGTGGAGGGCAGTATGAGGTTTGAGGACGGCAATGGCAATGGCATTTTGGATGCCAAGGAAGAGGCGACCTTGACTTATAAGCTCAACAATGCGCCAACGGCTCTGGGTGACGCGCAAGGAATGTTGTGTGAGGTGCGATTGGAAGGAGATGCAGCGGGGGTGATCATCCCCGAACAGATTCGCTTGGCCGACCTCCCGCGAGGAGCAACAATGGAGTTTGCGGTGCCCATCCAATCCAACATGAGGACAAAGGATGGGGAAGTGACGGTGTTTTTGAAGATCAAGGAGCCTCTTGGATTTGGCCCTCCTGAGACGTCGGTGGGCATTCAAACGTTGGAATTTCGACAGCCCGAACTCTTGGTTGTGGACCACCGGGTCAAAGAAAATGAGATCAAACGTGGCCAGGCATTCACCTATCAATTCTTGGTAAGGAACAAGGGAGCGGGCTATG
>CALKHD010000132.1 GCA_938092195.1 uncultured Flavobacteriales bacterium
TCGACCCCCCTCCTGCTTTGCCAACGTTGATGTTCATGCCAAAGTGCAGCTTTTTGGGCCGCTCAAAGTCTTCCAAGTCCTCCTCATTGTAAGGTTCGTAGTTGTAAACCTGAGCCAGACCTGTTCCGTGCACCGCAAAAACCAAGGCCGCGACCTTGAATACGTATCCAATGGAATTCATGTCTGAAATTTAACCACGTACTTCCATGATGGACCTGTCACCGTCCATTGAATCCATGACTGACCCCAAACCCCTTCTTTTTGCCATTGTCGACATTGAAACCAATGGGGGCGCCCCTACGGGTGACAACATCACAGAAGTGGCTGCCGTGCTCCACGATGGCGTGCGCGAAATCGACCGTTGGGTTCAGCTGATTCGGCCATCCAGCCCCATTCCCCCGGGCATTACCCGGTTGACCGGGATTGACAACAGCATGGTTCAAGACGCTCCAGCGTTTGGCGAGGCGGCAGCCGACCTGCATCAGTTCTTGGGGGACTCGGTCTTTGTGGCCCACAACGTGTCGTTTGATTTGAAGCACCTGCAAGCCGGCTTCAAAAACGCGGGATTGACATACAACCCTCGCCGTTTGTGCACCGTGCGGATGTCGCGCAAGTGGTTAAAAGGACCCCAGCGATACAGCCTTGGCGCCTTGTGTGAATTCTTCGGCATTGAAAACGAGGCCCACCATAGGGCTTGGGGAGACGCCGTGGCCACAGCCGAACTCTTCGCCAAGCTCTGGAAAAACCACGCCGACGACATGGCCCAAGAATGGGGGCGCGGAGGCGGCACCTCTTGGTGGCCACCGCACCTGCCGCCAGACGCACTGGCCACCATTCCCTCCACACCTGGGGTCTATCGTTTCTTGGACAGCGAAGGCAAACTGGCCTATGTCGGGATGAGTAAAAACCTGGCCTCTCGGGTGCGCCAGCACTTCAGTGGTTCTGGCGGAGAGGCCCGTTCCCAAAAGCTGCGTCAGATGGTACACCATGTGACTTGGCAGGAAACGGGGTCGGAATGGATGGCCATTGTTTTGGAAGACATTCTGATTCGCCGGCATCACCCCCCTTTGAATCGGGCGCAAAAAGTGGTCGGAAAGGGATGGGCACTCGACGGCTTCTCTTGCCGTCAAGGCATCTCACGGTTTTCCTTGTCCAAAGGTGGCCGGGCCACTTCTTTGCACCGCTTCCGGTCCAAGGTGGAAGGCGAAACTTGGCTCCGGAAAGTGGTCGATGATGAAGGCCTAAATCCAGCATGGTCTGGACTTCCGGGAACAGCGTGGAAGGATGGCTGGTTGGACAACGAGGCGGCGCGTTTGCTTCACAATCAGCGGGCATCGGCATGGCTTGAGCGGTTCAAAGCGGCCAAAAGACAGCAAAACCAAACCCAAGTCATCTCCTTGCCCCCAACCCCAGAAGGCTGGGTCCCAGAGCTTCAATTGGAACAGGGGAAATTCAAGGCTTACCGGTTTGTCGGCGAAACAGAGAACGCCGAATGGATTCCCGACGCCGGATCGGGCCGCATAGACGCCATGATGGAACGCTACTTCTCCGAAGGACAGCCCCACCACTTGGAACCAGCAAAGGCTTCCGAAGGCTGAGCCGTTGACCCTTCGGGTTGGCCCAAAAAAAACCCTGTTCTCTTTGTGAAGACAGGGTTTTCGTTGGGGACGCAGGTTCCAGCTCGTCAGTTGAGGTGGATGCGTCCAGTGATGTTTCCGTGGCTTCCGCTGGTGGAACGCACATGAGCGAGAACCAACGCTACTGCGCTTTCTGGCGCTGACCATTGGTCGGCTTTGGGAACGAAAGAAGTGGAAGAAGGTGAATTCGGGGTAATCTGCTCCATGCACATTGATTTGATGCGTCCGCGATCTTGCGGTCAGGCTCCTAACGCAAAGAGCCGAGGCATATTGCCCCGGCTCTTCAAATTGTGTTTTGGCGAAAGATGGAATCAGTCCAGGGTCAGAGAGACATTCTGTTCTGCCATCATTCTTCGAAGGTTGATCAGTGCATACCGCATGCGTCCCAAAGCCGTGTTGATGCTCACGTCTGTAGAATCTGCGATGTCTTTGAAGCTCATGCCCTTATAGACGCGCATGTGAACCACGTCGCGCTGCTCCTCGGGCAATTGATCCACCAAATGTTGCAAGTCAGAGACAATGCGCTCTTCAATCAGCTCGTCTTCGCGATTCGGACCTTCTTGGGCGATGTTGCCCAGCAGGTCAAACTCCTCAGTGCCTCGGCTCATGGGCATCTTCTTCTGACGGCGGAAATGATCGATGCCTGCGTTGTGTGCGATGCGGAGCACCCACGGCAAAAACTTCCCCTCTTCGTTGTATCGCCCGCTTCTGAGTACGTCCACCACCTTGATGAAAACGTCTTGAAACAAGTCTGCCGCCACGTCGTGGTCTCTGACCAAGAGGTACAACTTGGTGTACACCTGGTCGCGATGACGGGCGAAAAGGGTTTCGAAGGCACGTTCGTTGCCTTGCTGAAATTCCGCGATTAAGGCGCGGTCCTGGGAAGCTTTGTGGGCCATAACACTACAAATTGCGCACACCCCCTTTTTCAGGAAGCCTTCAATCGGGAAGCATGCAGTTGGGTAGTGTTTCTCGTATAGCCTTTGTGTATATCCGCTTTGCGGGGTCTTTCCTAAAGATACGGAAAAGGTGAGGTGTTTCCGAACTCCATTCGCCCAAAGCGTGTTAACAAGGCCAGAGAAGACCGAAATTCGCCTCCATGCCCAACCACTCCTCCACCGATTCAGCTGACCCTGAAATGGTGCAACAAGGCCCCAGCTCACCGCCCCGGTTCATTCGGATTCGCGGAGCCCGTGTGCACAACCTCAAAGGAGTCGATGTTGACCTTCCACTGCGGACCCTCACTGTGGTCACTGGACTGAGTGGTTCCGGAAAAAGCTCGCTGGCCTTTGACACACTCTACGCCGAAGGGCAGCGTCGTTACGTGGAAAGCTTGAGCTCGTATGTCCGGCAGTTTGCTGGCAGACTTGAAAAGCCGGACGTCGACAAAATTGACAACCTCACCCCCGCCATCGCTGTAGAGCAGCGCGTGGCTTCGCGTTCCAGCCGCTCTACCGTGGGAACGGTCACCGAAATCCACGATCACCTGAAACTTCTGTGGGCGCGCATTGGCCGGACCTACAGCCCTGTGAGCGGAAAGGAAGTCCGAAAGGACACCGTGACCGACGTGGTCAATGCTGCTGCGGATGCACCAACAGGTCATCGTTTTATGGTCTGTGCCCCAGTCCGACTCCAAGACGACCGGACCTTAGCCCAACAGCTTGAAGTCTGGCAACAGCAAGGATTTGCCCGGCTCCTCACAAACGGACAACCCGCCAACATGGCCGACTTGATTCAAGCGGAAGCAGAATCAGAACACGACGGGTCTGCCAGCACCCATCACCTTCACTTGGTGATTGACCGCTTGGCCATTCCAGAAAAGGAGGACTGGGAAGAATTTCAGCAGCGGTTGGCCGACTCGGTGGACACCGCCTTTTACGAAGGCCATGGATGCTGCGAACTGCATTGGATGGAGTCCTCTGATGAGACCCGAATCCAAAGCTTCAGCGATCGATTCGAACTCGATGGCCTTTCGTTTGCCCTGCCCTCTCCGGATTTATTCAGCTTCAACAGCCCTCAAGGGGCCTGTCCCAAATGTGAAGGATTTGGACACGTGATTGGCATCAGTGAGGACTTGGTGATTCCCGACCCGTCCAAAAGCGTCTACGACAATGCTGTGGCCCCATGGCGTGGCGAAAAAGCCAGCCGCTACAAGCAGGTACTGCTTCAGAACGCTTACGATGAGGACTTTCCCGTTCACGCGCCCTATGCCGACCTGACTGCCAAGCAAAAGCGTCAGCTGTGGGACGGAACACGTTCATGGAAAGGAATCAACGACCACTTTGCCAAGCTGGAGGCCAAGAGTTACAAGATTCAAAACCGGGTGATGCTGAGTCGCTACCGGGGCAAAACCCCCTGTGCTCACTGCGAAGGCACCCGGCTCCGACCCGAAGCCGGCTACGTTCAAATCGATGGGTTGACCATGCCGTCCCTGCTGAACATGCCGGTTGAGGATGTCGCTTCCACCCTTCGTGGCCTTTCCTTGAGTGAAACCGACCGCGAAATTGGCAAGCGCCTGCTTCTGGAAGTGAGCCACCGGCTTCAGTTTCTGCTCGATGTGGGCTTGGGCTACTTGACCCTGAACCGCGGGAGCGCCACACTCAGCGGTGGTGAAAGCCAGCGGATTCAACTGGGAACCAGCTTGGGAAGCAGCCTCGTGGGCAGCACCTATGTTTTGGATGAGCCCAGCATTGGCCTTCACCCCCACGATACGGATCGGTTGATCCGCGTGCTCACAGGTTTGCGCGACCTGGGCAACACCGTGGTGGTCGTGGAACACGAGGAGGCGGTGATTCGAGCCGCAGACCACATCGTGGACTTGGGCCCAGAAGCGGGCACGGAAGGTGGCGAAGTGGTCTTTTCAGGCACGTTTCCGGATTTGCTCGGGGCCAAAAATTCACTCACTGCAGACTACCTCACTGGAGAGCGCAGCGTCGCCTTGCCCACATCGCGCCGTGCAGGTTTGGGCACGATCTCGGTCAAAAATGCAAAAGCGCACAACCTACAAGGCGTGGATGCCGACTTCTTATTGGGCGCCCTCAATGTTGTGACCGGTGTCTCGGGTTCTGGCAAAAGCACACTCGTCAAGCGCATTCTCTATCCCCTGCTCACGCGTCACCTGGATTTGGGTGGCGACCGGCCAGGTGTCAGCGATGGCTTGTCCGGAGCACTCGACCGCATCGAAATGGTGGAGTTTGTGGACCAAAACCCCATTGGCAAGAGCAGCCGATCCAACCCGGCTACCTATGTAAAGGCTTGGGACGATGTCCGAAGCCTGTTCTCGTCTCAGCCCATGTCGAGAAACCGAGGCTACAAACCATCGGTGTTCAGCTTCAATACTTCTGGTGGACGCTGCGAAACCTGCGAAGGCGAAGGACGGGTCTCGATTGGCATGCAATTCATGGCCGATGTGACCCTGACTTGCGACGCCTGCAAAGGTCGGCGCTTCACTGACCCCGTTCTCGAGGTCATGGTGGACGGAATGAACATTTACGACGTGCTGTGCATGACCGTCTCCGATGCCATTCAGTTCTTTTCGTCCCGAGAAAAATCCACAGCTGCCGATCGAGGCATTGTGAGAAAACTCAGGCCGCTCTTGGACGTGGGCTTGGGGTATGTCACCATCGGACAGAGTGCCACTACGCTCAGTGGCGGAGAAGCACAGCGGATCAAACTGGGCGCGTTTTTGGCCAAAGGTGACCGGGTGGGTCACACGGTGTTCATTTTTGACGAACCCACCACAGGCCTGCATTTTCATGACGTGGCGCAACTCCTGGAGGCGTTTGAGGCTCTCATCAGGCAGGGCCATACGGTGATTTGTGTGGAGCACAACCTAGATGTGA
>CALKHD010000133.1 GCA_938092195.1 uncultured Flavobacteriales bacterium
CATGAATCTTGGGTCACCAAATCATCTTGGTCCGAGTCACCCAGGGGCAGAACTCCACCTTCCTCGATTTGAACAAATGGCGCCGTTGAGGAAATACTCAATGCGGCATCCTCATCACCGTAAACGCTGACAACCTGCTCATTTGGGTTGTTCAAATAGGCCCATACCCGATAAACTGGGAAGCCCCCATTTGACAATCCGACTTGTTCCCAATCCAATCCTGCGAATCCATTGGAGGAATATTCGCAGCTCCCATCATCCGCCGAAGCGGAATTGTCATAATTCGTTGCATTTGAATCCGTGCACCCGGCGTCATCGGGCAAGAGCAACTCCAAAAGGCCGGTTGACTCTATCGCCTCATCATCAGATGACGGTCTCCATTGAACATTCAATTCAATGGAGATTGAACCCGTGGATGTGAACTGGCCCAACAAAATGGAAGAACCAGTCAAGACGCCTTGCCCAGACCCTGGGGTGAGATAAAAGGCACCTCCAAAATTTCCAACACAAACAAATCCATTGCCATCTTCAAAACTGAGCAACGCCTCATTCCACTCCCCTCCTCCGATTGTCGACACCGATGCAGTGGTGGCTTCTCCTATGGTGAACCAGCTGTCCAAATCACTACCGGGGTAGAGCAACCCATTGACAGGTAGAGTTGGCCCGATGCCAGGGGCTTGATAAAAGGACTCCGTACTGACAACGGCCAATGGATGCTCTCCAGAAGCAAAGATGCTCAGCACTTCAGCGCCTGAGTCTGCCTCAAAATAAAGCCGATGAGTTGTTCCTTCAGGACCAGTGCTTATCACTTCTGATGTCAAGGTGCCTTGGGAAAAGCATGCACCTGTAACGAAAAGAAATCCAGCAGCAAAAAGACAAGTAAGACGGAACATCGAAGTGTAAACTTCTCTAATCTCTTTTCATTCATTACCAGCTTTATCAAAAAATAGACCAAGTCCAATAATCAAATTCTCAAGGCTTTTGAAAAGAATGGGAATGGCGCTAATTACTTATACACTTTGGCGAATTTCCTGCACCCCATCCAACTCGCTTTTGTGAAAATGATGGAGCCCAAGCAAAAAGGGCCACCCTCGCGGGCAGCCCTTTTCGTCTATTTCGTTGTGAATGAATCAGTCCGTCACCAGGAGCTTCTTCACCACCAAGTATTCTGAACTTGATAGGCGGATCTGGTACATGCCACTCTGCAAGTCGCTGGCTTCAATGTTCAACGTGTTGTTCACGTTGGGTGAAGCCACACCGTCATAGAGTTGGCTAACCAAGACCCCATCCATGGTGAACATGTCCACACGCAAGCGCATGTTTTGGGTCACCGTGAATCCGAGCATGCTCAAATCGTTGGTTGGGTTCGGCATCAAGTTGGTCACTCGGATGGGAGACTTTCCAGTCAGCACATCACCAGCACCACCCATCACGGATGGGCCATGGCTGCCGTCCTGTCCTCCGCTCACGGATGGACCATCATCTTCAGTGCAGCTTTCAGCATTCACGTCGACCGTGTAGCCAAACGCAGTGTTGTTTGCGCAATCATCACTGGCAACATAGTCACGTGTGATGCTCCATGGGAGGCAGCAATCGAGGTCTCCGAAGAGGTCACCCGAGAAGAATACACTCTCCTCGTTGTAAGTGCCTGAAGCCATCACCCAACCACTATAACCGTAGTTGTTGTTCTGGTTGTTGGCACCGACACCCACCTGGAAGGCATAGTACTCGTTGGCTGGAGCGTGAGACAAAGACAAGCTCAATCCTGCGTAGTCACCTGTTCCAGTCAAAGTTCCACCGCTCATGATGCGGTAGTCCCAGTTCTCGTGGTCGTCGATCAAATCACCGCAGTCACGCTTGTAGTTGGTCTGCCCTTGGACAAACCAGTCTTCCCAGCTTTGGGCTTCACCGTAAGTCACGCTCAAGCTCAATCCGCCAAGTCCAATGGAACCGCCAGTACTGGCCAAGAGGTCTTGAGTCAAGACCCATGTGCCATTTTCCATTTGAGCCACTGTGCCCGTTCCATCTGAAACGAAGTCAACGCGAAGCTCACCATCGAAGTTGAACAAGCTGAAGCTGTGTGAATCCAAACCGTTGCACGCCTCGCCATCTTCGAAGGCCTCTGGTGTGCTTGACTCACAATATGAAACAACACCTGAACCAGGTTGAGGAGCGTACTCACCCACGTAGACTTCGGTGAACTCGATGTTCACCTCTGAATCACAGTTGTCATCCGCACTTGGCTCACATGCCTCCGGAATCAAAACTGTTCCTGAGAGGTCCGTACAGCAGACAGGCACATCATCATCATTGGTCAACCCACAAGTGTTGGTGAACTGAGGTGAGATGGTGTCACTCACTGTGATCGTCTGAACGTAGGTCTCTGTAGTCGTGCGGTTGCAATCATCCGTAGCCGTGGCCGTGAATGTGCGCGCGAATGAGTAGCTGCCTTCCAACGTTTCGTCCGTGTCCGCGCAAGCCTGGGAGATTTCTCCGTCCACGCTGGTCACAACCACCTCGACATCTCCACAAATGTCACTGGCACCGTACGTGATGCCTCCGATGGTGGCCACCGTGGTATCAACATAGCATGACGCATCTACGTACAGGTCAACGTTTGCCGGACCCTCAATGGTGAGGCTCGGATCTGTCGTGTCCTGGATGGTGAACGTCGCCGTGGTCTCACTCGTGTTGTCACACTCGTCAGTGGCCGTGAAGATCACTGTCGTGCTGCCCGTGGCACCGCAATCATCGCTCAATTCGCTGTGATTGTTGCTCCAAGTCACTTCTCCACAAGCGTCGGTCGCGGTTGCGCCTCCATTGTTGGCCAACCAAGCCGCCAATTCATCGGCGTTCCCTTCTCCGTCACACTCAACGGTTGAACCCGTTGCATGGTTGGTGATTGTTGGATCAGTATCGTCGGTCACCGTGATGGTCTGGGTACAAGTCTTGGTGGTCTCATTGTCACAGTGGTCTGTGGCCGTCACCGTCCACACACGTGTGATTACATAGCTGCCCGCACATCCGTCAACTTGGCTGTCCTCGTGGGATACCTCCATGTCCACATCCGTGTCACAGTTGTCGGCAACATTGCTAAAGGTGGCTGAACCATGGGTAGCAACAGTGGTGTCAGCCGAGCAATCCGCTGCATCTGCTGAAATGTTGATGATGGCCTGTGGACAGTGCAAATCAAACGTTGGATCCTCATCGTCGGTGAGGGTCACCGTCTGAGACCAAGTGGACTCGTGTCCACATTCGTCAGTTGCCGTGTAGGTGCGCTGGTATACGCCTCCGCAAACACCGGACTGCATCAGGTCTGAAATCACTGTGGTCACATCGCTGCAGTCATCAGTCACGCTGTAACCAAATGGGGTTTCAGCGTCGTAGTCCTCGCAAGCCACGTCCACTTCGATATCTGCAGTGATCTCTGGGCCGTAGTTGTCTTCAATCGTGAAGGTCGCTGTGGTGCTGGTCATGAGTCCACAATCATCGCTGGCTGTGAAAGTCACAATCGCAGAACCCGTGGCACCACATTCGTCGGTAAAGCACCCTGCGATGTAAGTGTAACCAAGATCGACGCTGCCATTCCGGTAGTTTTTGTTGAAGGCGCGAAGGGCAACACGGCACTCCTGTGGTGTGTAGGCTTCGCTGCAATCACCCAGAACCAAGTCTGAGATGGCAATGATGTCGTTGATGCTCATTCCGTAGAAGGGTCCATCGACAGCAATGAGGTCACCCAAAGCGATATCAGAAGGACTGAAGGCGGGATCCGCAGCATCGAAAGCCACGTTCAACTTGGCCGTCAGCACATGGGTCACCAGAGCATTGTCCCAGCAAGATGGGTCTGAATCAGCCGTTGGATTGGTTCCGCCATGTGACAGAGTAAGGTCCTGCGCACCACCCGTACAAGGGAGGTAGGTATCCACCGCATCAGCCGTGGTAAAGACCAACTCGTAGCCATCTCCGCAACCCACTTTCACGCCATCAGGGAAGACAGCATCGAAATCCGCATCGAGCAAGTCAGAGGCTGCACCACTGGTGCTCTTTCCCCAATCTTGCTGCTTGTAGTTGAGGAATGACTCAGCTGAACCGTCGCAATCTGCGTCGTAGTTGTTCGACCAAGTCACGCTGCTGCAATCGTCAGAGGCGCTTGCGCCACCGTAGTTATTCAACCAAGCATTCAACTCGGTCAAATTGCCAGACCCATCGCATTCGGCTGTCTCGTCTGAGGCCTCCGTATCCATGGTTGGAGCCGTGGTGTCTTCGATCGTGAAGGTCGCCGTGGTGGTGGTGGTCAAAAGACAAGCATCTGTGGCCGTGAAGGTCACCAATGCACTGCCCGTGGCACCGCAATCGTCGCTCAAAGCGCTGTAATCGTTGGTCCAGGTCACGCCGCCGCAATCATCCGATGCAATGGCACCGCCGTTGCTGGCCAACCATGCATTGAGTGCCACTGTGTTTCCAGATCCGTCGCATTCGACAGTCTCATCAGAAGCCTCGGTGTCCATGCTCGGAGCCGTGGTGTCTTCGATTGTGAAGGTCGCCGTGGTGGTGGTGGTCAACAGACAAGCATCTGTGGCCGTGAAGGTCACCAACGCACTGCCCGTGGCACCGCAATCGTCGCTCAAAGCGCTGTAATCGTTGGTCCAGGTCACGCCGCTGCAGAAGTCAGACGCCATGGCTCCACCGTTGCTGGCCAACCATGCATTGAGTGCCGCTGTGTTTCCAGACCCGTCGCATTCGACAGTCTCGTCAGAAGCCTCGGTGTCCATGCTCGGAGGCGTGGTGTCTTCGATTGTGAAGGTCAATGTCAGTGTAGAAGAATTCAGGCAATCGTCTTTTGCAGTGAAGGTGACCGTGGCCATTCCTGTCTCACCACACTCGTCACTAAGGCTGCTGAAATCATTGCTCCAAGTGACATCGCTACAAGGGTCGCTGGCTGTTGCTCCACCTTGCGTGTTCAACCAATGTGTGAGCTCGACTGAGTTGCCACTGCCATCGCATTCCACGGTGGAAGGACTTCCTCCTGAAATGATGGGCCCCACGTTATCGGTCACCGTGATGGTCTGAACGCAGGTTGTAGAGTCACTGTTTCCACAGTTGTCTTCCGCGACCAATTTGAACGTCCGATCAAATGAATAGCTGCCCTCGCAAATTGGGCTTGATTCACCATCCGTGTAAGTCAAATCCAAACTTGGATCCGAATCGCAGTTGTCAGTAGCAGAGGTGATGGCATTGCCGGTATTGGATGGATCCAAGTCGGCCATACAGCTTGCGTCTACAAAGACTTCTTTGTCAGCTGGACAGGTGATGGAAGGCACTGGCGCCTCATCGTCGGTCAAGTTCACCAAGAGTTCATAGGAGTCACTGGCATTGCCACATGCGTCCGTGGCTACAATGTTCACGGTGTAACCAGCAATGGGCAACACACAATCTCCACTGTTCGCAACGCATGTCGCCTCCAAGGTGTAATCATTGCAAACGTCGGTCACGGTAAAGAGACCCATCTCTTCAAGCGCATCTGCATCACAACTCCACTCGTCACATGGCACATTCACCAAGGGATCACTGCTGATGCTTGGAGGCGTGGTGTCTTCGATGAAGAAAGACGCTGTGGTGCTCGTGTTGTTTCCACAGTCATCAGAGGCCGTGAAGGTCACGATACGCTGTTCGTCATTACAAGGGTCTTGCGACTGAAGCACCTGCGTAGAGAAGTTGCTGATGGTCAATTCTGCATTGCCCAAACCTCCGAGGATGTAGGAAGCAATGCCCCAACCAAACTCATCGCCAGTTTCGACGATCATGGTCATGCTGCCATTTTGTGTGGTGTTGCCCCAGCTCCATCCGGAGAGTGTGGTGGGTGAATCGTTGATGTAGAACGCGGGGTCCAGAAGTGAACCCGTATTTGGCCAAGATGTATTGAGCTCATAAGCCCAGTCAAAACTGACGCTCAACCTGGCGCGCGCGGGCTGACAAGCCTTCACCACACCTACTCCACCACCTGGTCCAAATTGGCTGTCCAATGGACCATCAAAGTGAATTTCTGTGCCATCCACTGAAAAGCTGACTTCGCTGGGTGCTCCGTCATTGAGAATGGTCCAACTGTCCTCATCATAGGTGCCTGAGAAACCTGCATCTGCAGGCTGATAGCTGGCATAATCGTTGGACCAAGTCACATCGCTGCAACCGTCTGTGGCTACAGCTCCGCCAGCATTAGCCAACCAAGCGTAGAACTGTTCGTTGTTGCCGAACCCATCACACTCGGTGGTGGAATCCATGGCCATGGTCAAAAGTTCGGGGTCGGTGTTGTCGTTAATCGTGATCACTTGGCTGCAAGTGGCGGTTCCAACATTGTCACAATCGTCTTGGGTGCTGGCCGACCAGGTTCTGGTGAACGTACGCTGACCCACACATGCGTTGGTTTCAGGACCATCTGAATACGTGATGGCGATCTCCAAGTCTGTTGCGCAGTTGTCTGAGGCAGTAGCTGTTGCAGCGCCTGTTGTGGCTGTGTCGATGGGTGCTGTGCAATCATCAGCTGCATCCGCAGTGTAATCCGCTGGGCATGTCAATGTGATGACCGGCAACTCGTTGTCGTACAGCTCCACATATTGCTCTGCCACAGCAGATTCATTTCCACAGGCATCAATGGCGGTCCAAATCCGCTGATAGGAGTTGGGACATCCTCCAGAGAAAGTATGGGCTTCGATGCTGTATGTCACATCGCTGCAGAAATCTGAAGCGCCCTCGAAGGGGACCTGACTGGGATCGGTAGGATCTGTCAAATCTTCACATGCAGCAGTGGTGAAGCCAAACGAATTCTCCCAAGTGGGGTCCGTTGTGTCTATAATCGTAAAAGTCAACGTGATTGTGCTCTCATTCAGGCAATCGTCTGTGGCCGTGAAGGTCACATTGGCGCTCCCAGTTTCGCCACAATCATCGCTCAAGGCCGTGAAGTCATGACTCCAAGTCACGGTGCCACAGTCATCTGTAGCTGTAGCTCCGCCATTGCTATCCAACCAGAAGTCGAGCTCTGTCGTGTTGCCACTGCCGTCGCATTCAACGGTAGAAGGCCCTCCGCCAACAATGGTCGGGCCGGTGTTGTCTTCCACAGAAATGTTCTGTGTGTGCGCGGTCTGATTTCCAGAACAGTCCTCTGCAATCCACTGTCTTACAATGGTATACTCCTGAGGGCAAGAACCTGGAATGGTGTTCTCTGTAGGTCCAGTCACCGTTGGAAATCCTGAATCTGCACAATTGTCAGAGGCTGTCACTGTGGGTGCATCCGGAATGTCATCTGTGCAGTCGATGGAGACGTCAGCAGGTGCATTGTCAAAGATTGGGGTAGTGTTGTCAATTCGAGTGAAAACTTGGTCTTCGGTCAACACTTGACCGCATGCCAAATCCTGAATGGTGTAGACCAAAGTCACCGTGCTTTCTCCATCCTCATTGCAAGGATTCAAGGTTTGGAAATTGGTCGTGAGGTCGAGAGAAATGTCTCCAGTTCCGTTCTCAACCTGCTCGCCGTCCAGCATTCCGCTGTAGTAGAACCATCCTCCGGCACCCAATTCACAACTCCTGTTGTTGGCCCCTGTTCCCACTTGGAAACCATAGTTTGGAACCGAAATTCCGGGGTTGATTCCGGGCATGTGGGCCATCTGAACATAACTACCGTCCAGACTTCCCTCTCCAGTCAGGTAACTCAAACCGGTTTCCATCTGGTAGATATTCCAGGACTCTGTTGTGGTGTTGCCGTTTGAGGGAATTTGGCAGTTGTTGGCCGACTTAAAGCTCCCTGGCCAATCTGACCCAAGCACACCCTGACCAAAAATGGTTTGAATGTTGAGAATGGCAGTGGGATCGTCCACATCCACCACTTGACCCGTTACAAGGGCAGTACCATTTTCATATTCAGTCAAGCTGACCCCTTCCGTTGTGGGCACAAACTGACGTTCATCATCAGGATTGTTGTCCTCACCATACAGAATCAAAACCCAGTCCGACCCTGTGCCGTCCGGAACGCTGGTGGTGTAATTGCTCTTTTGAAAACGCTCTTCAAGCAAGGCACATGAAACGGTACCTCGGTTGGCACCTACGGTTTCATCGCACTCCGTGGGAAGGTCGCTCATGCACTGGACATTTTGATCGGAGAGGGGATTTTTCATGCCAATAATTGAGTAAATAGAATAAAAATTGGTACAACGGCAATATGTGAATCTAAGCGA
>CALKHD010000134.1 GCA_938092195.1 uncultured Flavobacteriales bacterium
TGGCTGTGGAGCTCGCTGTGGGCACGGCCGTTGCAAGCGGCGGCCCGGTCCCACGGGCATCGCCCTCAGGGTGGATCACATGCAGGAAACTGTAAGGATTGCGGGACAGCTTGTCCTGCAGTTCGTAGTCGCTGTAGGTCAAATAGCTTCTTGTCGCCACCAAATGCGCCTTATCAGGCGGGGGCAGAACCCCTTTGAAGGGCTGAATGAGTTCGGGCTTCGTGGTCATTGAACGCAGCTCCAAACCGGGGGTGCCGGTCGGTGAATCGAATTAACGCAATTCAAGAATGCGCTCGACGAGCTCATCTCCAATGCGGTCTTGTGCCTCCAAGGTGGCCGCGCCAATGTGCGGGGTCAGTGCCAAGCCGGGGGCTTGCAAAATGACGGGGTTGGGGTTGGGTTCTCCAACAAACACATCCAATGCGGCAGCGCGAAGGTGTCCGGAATTCACGGCTTGGTGCACAGCGCTTTCGTCCACTGTTCCTCCGCGTGCGGTGTTCACCAGCATGGAACCCGGCTTCATGGAAGCCACGCCCTCGGCATCCAGCACAGGGGATCCATCGGCCTGCGCGGGCACGTGGAACGTGATGGCGTCCGCTTTGGCGAGCAGCTCTGCAAGGGGAATCAAAGGGACCTCAATTTTGACTTCAGGTCCACCCATGGGCAGCTGAACGGTGACCTCGCGGCTCTCTCCCATCCGGTCGGTTCCGATCACATTCATGCCACAACCCAACGCGTACTGGGCGACTGCATTTCCGATGCGGCCAAAACCGACAATTCCCAAAGTCTTGCCTCTAAGCTCAATGCCTTTGGCGTAGGCTTTTTTCAGCGCTTTGAATTCACTTTCGCCTCGGTTGGGCATTTCGCGGTAGCTGGAGTGCAAGGAGCGGGACATGGCAAACAAATGCGCCATGACCAATTCAGCCACACTTTGAGAGCTTGCTGCAGGGGTGTTAAACACCACTTTGCCTTGCTCGCGGGCATATTCGACATCGATGTTGTCCATGCCGACACCACCGCGACCAATGAAGCGGAGGTTGGGGCAAGAATCGATGATGTCTTTTCTCACTTTGGTGGCACTCCGGACCAGGATGCCAGCATAACCGACTTCGTTCAATGTGTCAATCAGGCTGGACTGCTCCACATGGTCTGTGGACACCTCGACGCCTTGGCTTTCGAGTTCAGATTTGGCCTTGGCAGAGATGCCGTCGTTGGCGAGGACTTTCATGGGGATTTTCAATTGGCGGTTTTGGAGGGGAGCCCGATCAACCGTGTGTGCGCTCAAATTCTTGCATGACTTCGGCGAGGACCTTCACGCTGGACAAAGGCAGGGCATTGTACATGGATGCCCTGAACCCACCGACTGAGCGATGGCCTTTGATGCCATTGATTCCAGCCGCTGCACAAGCCTCCAAGAAAAGAGGGGTATGGCTGTCGTCTTGGGCAGTGAAAGTTGCATTCATTACGCTTCGGGAGCCGGTATCAGCAAAGCCATTGAACAAGGGATTGCGGTCGATCTCGCTGTAGATGCAATCGGCTTTGGCAGCATTGCGCTGTTGCATGGCTTTGACGCCTCCCTCGGCTTTGAGCCAGCGCAGGGTCAGCATGCTGGTGTAAATGGCAAAAACAGGAGGAGTGTTGAACATGCTGTCCTTGTCCGCGTGGACCTGCAGGTCCAAATAACTGGGGATGTCACGTCCACTTTGACCGGCCTGCTCCTTGTCATAGATGTACAAGACCGTTCCCGCAGGGCCCATGTTCTTTTGAGCCCCTGCATAAATGCATGAGTAGCGTTCGATGTCGACGGGACGAGAAAAAATGTCTGAACTCATGTCCGCCACCAGTGGCTTGTCCACAACGGGGTCGCCCGCGTACTGCGTGCCGAAAATGGTGTTGTTGGTGGTGATGTGAACTGCACTGGCGTTGGAGGTTCCCGGCAGGGCAGGGATCCGGTCAAATCCGGTGTCCTCACTGGAGGTCAATGCTTGGGCCTGGCCCATTTTCTTGGCCTCTTTCAGGGCTTTCTTCGCCCAGGTGCCAGTCACTGCATAGTCCATGCTTCCATCGACGGGAGTGAAATTCAAGGCGGTGGTCAAAAAACCAAGGCTCGCACCTCCTTGAAGGAATAAGACTTCATAGCGGTCCGGCAATTGCAACTCGGACCGAACCAATGAACGCGCTTCTTCCATCACCTCCACAAAGGCTTTGCTTCGGTGCGACATTTCAATCAGGCTCAATCCGGAGCCATTCAGTTCGAGCACGGCATCTGAGGCTTGCTGCATCACAGATTGGGGCAGGATGCAGGGGCCTGCGGAGAAATTGTGGATGGTCTGAGTGGTGGTCGACATCATGGTGCGAAGTTGAGATGAAAACAAGGCAAGACTGCGTTTCGTTCAATCAAAGCCATCAGGAGTTTCCCCCACGTTGTGAACGGGTCAATGAACGGAGTCCCACCATTGGTCAAACGCCTTCTTGTAATGGGCGGTGAAAAAAGAACCGGACAGGGTTCCCAAATGCTCAGGATCTGAGACCACTGCGTTTTGGATGATGCTCAGACGGCGGTTTTCGTCATCGAAGACACCCAACAAATTTTGGAGGTTGGATACCCGAAGGCAATGGTCTTCGAGCCAAGACATGGCCAGCAGTTGCCTTTTTGATTCAAAGGGTATTTCTCGAAGGGTCTGGATGAAATCTTGAGCCGTTGAGCT
>CALKHD010000135.1 GCA_938092195.1 uncultured Flavobacteriales bacterium
GGTCACATTTTCCTGTTGCGCAACGAACGCAAGGTGCTCCGCGATGTCCTTGGTGGTGATTCTGCGGAAGTCATAAATCTGACATCTGGAAAGGATCGTCGGCAGGATTTTGTGCTTTTCCGTGGTGGCCAAGATGAACACAGCATGCTTTGGCGGTTCCTCCAACGTCTTCAGAAAAGCATTGAAAGCGTCCTTGGACAGCATGTGAACCTCGTCGATGACGTAGACCTTGTATTGGCCATCTTGAGGCGGGATGCGAACCTGGTCAATGATGCTTCGAATGTTCTCGACTCCATTGTTGGACGCGGCATCCAATTCAAAAACATTGAAGCTGCGTTCTGCCTGCTCAGTCGTGAAGCCGTTGATGGCATTGGCAAAAATTCGAGCGCAAGTGGTTTTTCCAACCCCCCTCGGACCGCAAAACAGATACGCTTGGGCGATTTGACCTGACTCTATGCTGTGCCTCAACGTGTCGGTGATCGACTTTTGACCGACCACCGTCTCCCATGAAGTAGGTCGGTACTTCCGCGCAGAAACCAAAAATGTATTGTCGTCAGACATGGGTCAAAGGTGAGGCTTGGCGGGGCAAATGCGATGTTCCAATTTTGCACAGGACACTCACATTTTTGTGTCTGAAGGTGAGATGTGAGAGAATCCTCGCGGTGGGTGTTGCGCGCCCATGTCGTTTGGTGTAGATTTGCGCCCCCTTTTGCGCATTGCATATGTCTCGGAATCGATACGAAACTGTTTTCATCATCACACCTGTTCTCTCTGACGAGCAGACCAAGGAGGTGGTCAAGAAATTCAAAACCCTCCTTAAAGATAAGGGGGCTTCTATTACCCACGAGGAGAATTGGGGCATGCGAAAGCTTGCCTATCCAATTCAGAAGAAGTCGACTGGCTTCTACTACCTCGTAGAATTTGAAGCGGACCCTGATACAATTCTGCCTTACGAGACAGAATTCCGCAGGGATGAGCGCATCATTCGCTTCTTGACCACCAGAATGGACAAGGGCCACACCGAATACGCAGAAGGCCGTCGCGACCGGGAAACCGAACGCCGCGAAAAGCCGAAACAAACGGGTGCTGAAGCGCAAGCTTGAACGCCAAATAGCTGACTGACATGGCCGACAACAAGAACGTCCGTTACCTGAATCCCATCGCCATCGACACGAAGAGTGAGCGCTACTGCCGCTTTCGTGAAAAGGGCTTCAAGTATATCGATTACAAAGACCCCGATTTTCTGTTGATGCTGATCAACGAGCAAGGCAAAATTTTGCCTCGCCGCTTGACAGGCACCAGCCTGAAGTACCAGCGCCGTGTGGGCAAGGCCATCAAGAAGGCCCGCCACCTCGCGCTTCTCCCCTACCTCGCTGACCAGTTGCGTTAAGCAACCCAATCCACCGCGACATGGACGTGATTCTCAAACAGGACGTTGAGCGCTTGGGCGCCAAAAACGACATCGTAGCCGTGAAGAACGGTTATGCAAGGAATTTCCTGATTCCCAAAGGCTTTGCCATTGCAGCCACTGAAAGTGCGCGCAAGGTTGTAGCCGAAACCATTCGCCAGCAGTCTCACAAGGCCACCAAAGCCTTGGAGGATTCAAAGGCTTTTGCTGAAAAAATCAATGGCTTGTCCCTCAAAATCGGCGCAAAGGCTGGTGAGAGCGGAAAAATCTTTGGCTCGGTCAACAATATCCAAGTCGCAGAGGCCATGGCCGCTCTTGGACACGTCATCGACCGCAAGAACATCGACTTGGGCTCTGAGGCCATCCGTGACCTCGGCACCTACACCGCCAAGGTGAAGCTTCACAAGGACGTCTTCGCTGAAGTGAGCTTTGAGGTGATCGCTGAATAAAATCTGAAACACCGCTGTGTGTTTTGATAGAAAAGGGGGCGCTGCCCCCTTTTTTTGTGCCTCAGATTTGGCAAGATGTCCGGCTTCAAACTTCACAGCGAATTCCAGCCCAAGGGTGATCAACCTGAAGCCATTCGACAATTGGTCGAAGGACTGGACGCTGGGGTGCCCCATCAGACCCTCCTCGGCGTGACTGGTTCGGGCAAAACGTTCTCTGTGGCCAATGTGATTGAGCAGACGCAAAGACCCACTTTGGTGTTGAGCCACAACAAAACCTTGGCCTCTCAGCTCTACAGTGAATTCAAGGAGTTCTTTCCCGACAACCTGGTCGAGTATTTCGTCAGCTACTACGACTACTATCAACCAGAAGCCTACATCCCCTCGAGCGGAACCTTCATCGAAAAGGATTTGGCCATCAACGAGGAAATTGAGAAGCTCCGCCTCTCGGCCACATCTGCCTTGTTGAGCGGTCGCCGGGACGTCATCGTGGTGGCCTCCATCAGCTGTATTTATGGCATTGGCAATCCGGTGGAGTTTCACAAAAGCGTGATTGAAGTCAAGTCAGGCCAAGTCATCAGCCGTAACGCCCTTCTTCACCGCCTCGTTGAAAGCCTTTACCACCGCACCCGAGGCGAATTCAGCCGGGGATCTTTCCGGGTCAACGGCGATGTGGTGGATGTTTTTCTGGCCTATGCAGACCACGCAGTGCGCATACATTTCTGGGGAAATGAGATCGAACGCATCGAGACCATTGATCCGGAATCCGGTCAGGTTCTGCACCAGTTTGAGTCTTTGCGCATTTATCCGGCCAACCTCTTTGTTACGGGAAAGGACACCCTGCATCAGTGCATCTGGGAGATCCAGCAAGACATGGTCAAACAGGTGGAGTGGTTCAATGAACAGGGACGCTTCATTGAAGGCAAACGACTTGAGGAGCGCACCACGCACGACCTAGAGATGATGCGAGAACTGGGGTTCTGCAGCGGAATCGAGAACTACAGCCGTTACTTCGACCGCAGACAGCCCGGGCAACGGCCGTTCTGCTTGCTCGATTACTTCGCTGACGATTTCCTTTTGGTGGTGGACGAAAGCCACGTGACGGTCCCCCAAGTGGGCGCCATGTACGGAGGCGACAGGTCTCGGAAGGTCTCCTTGGTCGAGCACGGCTTTCGCTTGCCCTCGGCATTGGACAACCG
>CALKHD010000136.1 GCA_938092195.1 uncultured Flavobacteriales bacterium
CGAACATCAGCAGCAACGACAGCGACATCAGCACAAACGCTGGTGGCATCAGCACGAATGCTTCGAACATCAGCAGCAACGACAGTGACATCAGCACGAACGCTGGCGGAATTAGCACGAATGCTTCGAACATCAGCAGCAACGACAGTGACATCAGCACGAACGCTGGCGGAATCAGCACCAACCTTGCTGCGATCCAGTCCAACGACGGCGACATCACAGGGTTGCAATCTGAATTGGACGCCACCCAAGCGGGTGCAGGATTGGGCACCGACGGCGCTTACACCGCCAATGGTTCAACCAACTACTTGGGCAGTGCAACGACTTTGGTTGGGGCTGACGAGGAGTTGGACTCACAAATCAAGCTGGCCCGCAACGAGAGTTCTGCCGGTGACGTTTTGCTGAACCAATTCATCACGGCGAACACCATCAGCAATGCTCAGACCGGCGCCACGTTGACCACGGTGCAAACCACGGCCAACACGAATGAGGATGACATTGAAACCCTCGAGACCAACTTGACCAACGAGATCAACGCCACCAATAGTGACGTGACGAGCCTTCAGAGTCAGATTGACAACTTGCCCACGAGCCCTGCAGCCATTGCTGCAGAAGTGGAAAACAACGACTATTTCGATGACGATGGATTCGGAAGCGTATTTGCAGAGAACACGGTTTCTTCAGTCACATTGCCTGAATTGGATGTGACGGGATCAACCACCCTCGATGACCTTGATGTTGGTGGATTGTTCGAAGTGAACTCCATTGCTACGGCAGAGGTAGAGACCACAGGTGATGTGGTTGTGGGTGACGAGCTTGACGTGAATGGGGTGTCCACCTTTACAGGCGCTGCTACATTTAGCGCAGGGATTTCCGGAGCCCTCACAGGCAATGCGTCTACAGCGACCGCCTTGGAGACTGCCCGCACGATTGGTGGAGTGTCTTTCGACGGTACTGCCAACATTGACCTTCCTGGTGTGAACACAGCAGGTAACCAGAGCACTTCTGGCAACGCTGCTACGGCGACTGCCTTGGAAACTGCCCGCACGCTTGGTGGTGTGTCTTTCGACGGTACTGCCAACGTTGACCTCCCTGGTGTGAACACAGCAGGTAACCAGAGCACTTCTGGCAACGCTGCTACAGCGACTGCCTTGGAGACTGCCCGCACGCTTGGTGGTGTGTCTTTCGACGGTACTGCCAACATTAACCTTCCTGGTGTGAACGCAGCAGGTAACCAGAGCACAACAGGTGATCTGTTGGGTGGTGACATGTACGCCAGCAACGGCACTTCGAAAGTGTTGGAAGCGGGTACCGATGGTACTGATGCGACTTTCACGGGTGCTGTAACTGGAACGGTGAGCAGCATTGCAAACCACGATACGGACGACCTGACGGAACAAGTCGGTGCCACCAACCTGTTCTTCACGGATGCTCGTAGCCGCGCAGCTGTGAGCGCTACGGATGCAGGTGGCGACGGTAGCTTTAGCTACAACAGCACTTCGGGTGTGATGACGTACACAGGGCCAAGTGCTTCTGAGACACGCGCTCACTTCACTGCAGGCACGGGTGTGACGATCACAAGTGGAGCAGTGGCCATCGGTCAGGCTGTGGCCACCACAGACGCGGTGACCTTCGCTTCTGCGACCACAACGGGCAATGCCACTGTTGGCGGAACCTTGGATGTAACAGATGCCGCTGAGTTGGAAAGCACCTTGGGTGTGGACGGCAACTTGCGTGTTGGAGCATCAGGAGCGTCTAAGTTCAGTGTGGATGCGGCTTCAGGTGCAATCACCACATCAGGTGACCTGGTGATGACCAACGGAACCATTGTTGCTGGCGGATTGCAAGTCTCGGGTGCGACTACACTGAACAGTGTGGACGTTCAAACCATGAGTGTGAGCACCACTTTGACTGTACCTACACCTTCCTTGGGTGCAGCAGCAGCCAACAAGAGCTACGTTGACAATCACGAGAGCACACAGCCACAGGCATACAGCTACTTGAGCAATGAAGCTTACACGGGCTTGGGTGCAGACGTGGATGCCGATGGCGCCACGATCACGGTGACCGGTGCCAACTTGGCAGCAGGCACGTACAAGCTCCACTTGGATGGTGCTGAACTGGCTTTGACTGTGACTGTTGTGGACGCCAATTCACTGACGTTTGTTCTGACCTCTGCTGATGTTTCTGGCATGACGGTCCGCACTGGATTGCTGGCTGCTCAGTTGAGCATCAACGGAACGGCTTCCGGTTTGAACATCTTCGTGAACCTCTGATTTAGGAACCCGAATTCACCCAATAGACAGCACAATCATGAAGCGAATCCTATTCCTTGTCATGCTGCTCGCCGGGTGCGGGTTGTTCACCACTGAGGTTTCCGCTCAGGCGGTTCTCGGGCGCCACGCCATCACTTCCGGCTACCATGCTGGAACGGCAGACGGCCTCGACCTCGACGGAACGATCGGCCAATCCATCACTGGAACGGTTAGCATCCCAGATCAGTACCTCACGCAGGGTTTTCACCAGCCTGAGAACAACACCCCTTGTCCAGGGGACGTCAACAACGACGGCCTGGTTTCTACCACGGACATTTTGGATGTGCTCGGTTATTACGGGTGCCTCTCGAACTGTGGGGATTACGATACGAATGGGGATGGCGTAGTCGGAGCTCCCGACCTACTGTACATCCTAGGTTACTACGGCTCCATTTGCGAATGAGCTGAGAAAACTTCCGTTTGAACTTTTGGTTTGGTTCAAGGAAAGGAGGGCATTCCCAACGGGGTTTGTCCTCCATTTTTTTAGGGCAATTTTTAACCCATGAAAACAGGACCCTCTCAGGAACCCTCTATGCGAGCTGACCGAACCTTGGATGCGGCCTTGTTGACCATTGTGATCGCTTTGTTTGTTGCAGCGGCGTTTGGTTTGAAGGAGCTTCCGGGAGGCGCATCTGAGTGGGTGCCCAAGGAATGGAAAGGGGTCCACGATTGTGCCAAGGGATTGATTCTTCCTCTGCTTGCCCTTCGGTTTGGATTGGCCTTGTATGGCCGGTCAGACGATCGCGTCTTGCGCAATCGGGTTTTGATCGCCATGGCGTTCTGTTGGATTGGCGATGTTGCCTTGACCTTTTCCGGAGAAACGGCCTTCCTCATTGGCCTTGTGAGCTTCTTGGCGGGACACGTTATGTTCCTGATGACGTTCCGGCACCTGTTGAGCCAAGGGGCTGCGCGTTCTTCTAAAAGGAAGCAGGCTGTGACGATGGTGTTGCTGTTCGGTGTCTTGACGCCCACCGTGTCTCACCTCTGGGGAATGGCGGGTGACCTCTCGCCGGCGGTCGCGGTCTATGCCGCCGTTATTGCCACCATGGCCTACTTCAGTTGGGTGCTGGGGAATGGGCCCGGCGTGGTGGCCTTGCGCATCGGAGCTCTGTTCTTCATGTTCAGTGACTTGACCCTGGCTTTTGGACGTTTTGGAGACGCGCCCATTCCGAATGGGCACTTTTGGGTGATGGGCACCTACATCTTGGCCCAATGGGCCTTGACCGTCGGTTTTACCGAAGTGGCTTTGCGCCGAGAAGCCAGCCGTCCGTGAGGACCAGCCCAACGGCCAACATCAAGTGAATGGGCTGGGCTGCTGCGGGCATGCCGAGCCAGCCAAAAGCCAATCCAGTGGCGAATTGGGCGGACAGTAGAAGGACCACGGCCCATTCCCAACGTGCAGGCTGGCCAGAGCGCAGTCCTGGCCAGAGCGCAGCCACATGCACCGCCAACACCATCCAGAATGCCGTTCTGTGGCCCGTCCACCAGGCCGGCAGATTGGCGATCCATTCGGAACGCTGGACCCCATCGTGCACGAGCTGGTCCACGGCCTCTCGAACTTGCGTGCCAAAGACCAATTGGGCCAGGGTGACGATGACGGCCAAAGCCAACCAAACTTTCGATACGCGATGGAGTTTTGGGGCTTTGGCCCCGGCCACACGAAGGGTGGCCAGCTGAAGTCCCAGTATGGCCAATGCGCCCATCATGTGAAGGGTGATCGATCCTGGAATCAGGTTGCCGTCTACCACTTTTTTGCCAAGCCATGCCACAAAGGCAAGGGCAAATAAGGCGCCCATTGCAGGAGCCAGCGGCCGCCATTGTCCGTGCCTTATGCCCAGCAGCAGTGTCAATGCCACCAGAATCAAGGCCGGGAGACCGGCGAATGCACCCAACAACCGGTTGATGAATTCCACCCATGTGTGGAAGGGGTTGAAGGTGGCGTAGTCGTGTCTTGTGTAATGCGCCCAAAGTCCTGTGGCGCGATCCGCCTCAAAGGATGTCCCCGAAAGGTGGTCTGTGGGCGTGGACCACAGGGAGTCCCTCTCCAAAATCATTCGGCCCGAGGAATAGTTTTCGTCGGGCTGCCAACGCACCTGGGCCTCAGAAGTCGGGGGAATGGTGAGTCCAAAGCACTGGGGCCAGTCGGGGCATCCCATTCCCGATCCTGTCATGCGCACAATGCTTCCGGCCAAGACCACCAAGAAGGCAGAAACGAAGGCCACTCGAGCGACCTTTCGAATCCCGAGCAAGCTGCGTTCGGTGGGGTTTTCAGCCACGGTTAACGAGAAGCTTCAGGGGCGTAATGGACCACTTGCGCGGCCTTCACGGCGTACAGGCCGTCGCCAATGGCTTGAACGGCGGCAATCAGGGTCTCCGCCTGAATCACAGATGGGTCAAAAACAACCAAGGCCGTGTCCACCTTGTTTTGCTCCTTGAATTGGATGTCCGCGCGGGTGACCCCGGGCAAATCATACAGCTCTTTTTTCACTTTTGAGACGCAAGCGATTTCGCACATCATGCCACAGATGGCCAATTGGGCCACGGTTTCTTCTACGGCTCCAGTGCGGTTCACATGCTCGACCTTCACATCGCATTGGTCACAACTGGCGAAAGACAAAACACCCAAAGTCACCCCCAAAAAGAGGCTGCAGTGTTTGGCGATGGTGTGGACTGAAGTGAGCATGAAGGGCGTAATTCGCAGCGAATTTAATTCTGGGGGGGCAACACAAGCCCCTCTTGGCTGTTAACAAGCGCGATGTCCTCTGATTTTAACCGGCCTTCACTGGGCCAATACGTGCTTTTGTTCGTGTTGGCTGCGGTTTGGGGAAGCTCGTTCATTTTGATGAAGGTGGGCCTGTTCGGGTGGACGGGGTCACCTGGCTCGAGTCCCATCCTTTCTGGTGTTCAATTGGGCTTGCTTCGAATTTCCCTCGCGGGCTTGGTCCTGCTCCCATTTGCCGTCAAGCGGCTCAAGAAGTGGAACAGCCGGATTTGGGGTGCATTGTTGGTCAACGGGTTTATTGGTAGCCTCACACCGGCGGTATTGTTTGCGTTGGCCCAAACCCGGCTTCCCAGTGCGACGGCTGGAATGCTCAATGCGCTGAGCCCGCTTTGGACCTTGGTCATTGCGCTGGTTTTGTATGGCACGGTGGTTCGCAAGAGGCAGGCCATGGGCTTGGTTTTGGGGTTCGTCGGTGCGGTGGGCTTGATGTCGCTCAAAGACGGATCTGGAGACGTTCATTGGGGCGCCGCAGCCATGTTGGTCTGCGCCACGGCTTGTTATGGATTCAGCATCAATGTGGTTCGCAACCGTTTGTCTGAATTGGACCCCATGGCCATCAGTGCCATGGCCCTTTCAATGACAGCCATTCCGTCGTCTGTTGGATTTGTGGTCACTGGAGGGGTCGGGGCGTTGCAGGCCCACCCCGAAGGGTCGCTTGCTTTTTTGGCGGTGGCCGTCCTCGCAGTTGTGGGCACTGCGGTTGCTTTGGTGGTGTTCAATGCGCTGATTCAAAAAACCAATGCCTTGTTTGCCAGCTCAGTTACCTACGTGATTCCCTTGTTTGCCCTGTTTTGGGGCTGGATGGATGGCGAGTGGATTGGGTGGGCCCATGCGGCGTATGGCGCCGTGATCCTCAGTGGCGTGCGTTTGGTGGCCCGAGGCTAAGGGTCACTCCAAAATGTCGCCACGAAGCGACCTAAAGCGCTTGCGGGCTTCGACCACATACAAGCTGCCAGGAAACTCCGTGAGCAAGCGCTCGTAGAGCGACTGCGCAGCATCGGGATCTCCCAGTTGCACGTCGTGGATTTTGGCCATTCCAAACAGGGCATCATCGGCCAAAATGTCCATGAAGTAGAGCCCAAGGATGTCTTCGTAATGCTCAAGGGCAATGTCGAATTGCCCTCGCTGTTCCGCGATTTCGGCACGAATGAGCAGGATCTCATCTTCCAGGGTGTGTCCGGGGAAGGCCAAGGTCAAAGAGTCCAATGTGGCCAGGGCCTCGTCCCGCTGGTTGCGGAAGCGCAACAGGTCCGCGCGGGCGAACATCTCCATGGGTGCAGTGAGCGTGTCCATGTTGAAGTTGTCAGAAATGAGCAAGCTCAAATCAATGGCGTCGTTGGAGATCAATTTGGATGTGCTGGCCTTCAAAATGTCCAGCTGAGCTTGGGCCCAATTGAAATCGCCGGTGTAGTAGCTCACCCGAGCATTGCGGAATTTGGCTTTTTGTCCAAGCAAGCCCTCTTTGTGGTCGAGGTCAACTTGGCTGAAGAGCAGGGACGCGGTCCAAACGTCGTCCTGAAAGACCAAAATGTCGCCCAGAGTGAGCTTGATGTTGCTTCGAAGGTCTTGGCTGAGACCAGGCATGTTCACAGCGCGATCGAGAACGCGTTCTGCAGCCTGTGGGTCATTCAAATGGAAGGCGAGAAGGGTCGCCCAATCCGACATCAGGCCCGCTGTTTCTGGGGTCTCTCCCAGGTCACGGAGCGTGAGTTCATATTGGCTGGAAAGGTCTTGGGCGGCGGCGGTGTCGATGGGGAATTGCGTCACGACTTGCTCGGTTCGGACCTTGAGCATGGCTTGGCGGGCTTCGGCGTAACGGGCGCTGTTTGGGCCTTTGGACGAAACGATGGCGTAGCATTCATAGGCCGTCTCAAGGTCTTGGTTTTTGGCCGCCACTTCGGCCAGCTCCATCAACCGCCGACCTCCTTCGCTTTTTCGCTCATCCAAGGCGCGAACGTGGGGCATGGCGCTCATGAAATCCCTTTGCTGGTTGAAGACCCAAACCAACAATTCCAGAAAAACAGTGTCATCTGGGTACTCTTGTGAAGACTTGAGAACCTTCCTCCGAACCATGTCTGCTTGCCGCGCGTCAGTGGAGACGCGAAGATTGCGGTTGAAGCTGTTTTGGACCGTTCTCAAATAGTTGGGGCGGTCGTGAAGCAAAGACATGAAGCTGTCTACCATGCCTTCATAATCGCCCCGCAGGCCTTGTAGGTTGGCGAGTTCATAATGAAAGCCATAGCCATCCTTGCCGATGCGCATGGCTTTTTCATAAGTGGCCAAGGCCAAATCGAGCTGATCCAGCTTCACAAAGGCATCCGCCAAGCGTTTGGCGGGCCCGCGTCCGGCAGCGAGCTCAGAAAGGGCACTTTTGAACGCCTCATCGGCCTCTCCCTCTCGGCCGATTCTCAGATACAAAGACCCTAGGTCCACTTGGGCCATGGTTTTGTCTTTGCGCTTTTTCAACCTGGCTTTGACCAGTTTTTCGGCCGCCTCGTAATCCTCCAGTTCCAACAACGTGTTCAGGAACATGTCGTAGGTGGAGGGGTCTTTTTTGTATAGGTTGTCCAGATAGAGCCTCGCCTGTTCAAAAGCCCCGCTGTTGTAGTAGTAAGTGGCCAGCTCCAGGTCGCTCTGAGCTAGGACTGAAGGGCTGGCGAACCAACTGAGGACTAGAATGGCCAAGCCCGAAATAAGGGAGGTGCCGGCTTTCATGGACGCGATGTTGCAGGAATGGCGACCAAGGCCCTTGAGGCAGAATCGGCGTCGGCAATGAGTCCGTCGAGGTTGGTTAAACCGCGTTCGAGAAAGTTCAAGGCGATGTCGATTTCCTCGGTCAGGTGGGATGAAATCCGCAACTCGTCAGCGGTGGCGTTGTCCAGGTAGAGATCATCGATGGGAGCGCCCAAGGCATCGACCTTGGCGCCATCGACAATCGCTTCGATCAATTGCCCAATCTGTCTGCGGGTTCGGTCAATTTCTTGTTCAATGCGCCGCTGTCTTCCCGGTTGTTTTTTGAGCAATCTGCAGCGTTCGTCCAACAGGGAGAATGGCCGGCCCTGTTCAAGGTTCACGACGAGTCCCTGCATTCGGGCCTCGACAGAAGCGAGGGCGCTGTCTGCGCGGCTTCTGGCTTTGGCTACATCGAAGTGGGGGGCCATTTCGAACCGATTGGCTGCGCTGTCTACAGCCTGCAACGCTTCGCGCAGTTGGGGCAAGTGTTGGGACCCTGGCTTCGGGCCACAAGCGCTCAACAGCACCAATCCAAAAATCAACAGGTTCAACTTCATGCGATGGTGTCAAATCCTGTGTAAGGTTGCAATGCTGCTGGAATTCGGATGCCTTTTTCCGTTTGGTGGTTTTCCAACAAGGCCGCTACAATCCTGGGGAGGGCCAATGCACTTCCATTCAGGGTGTGAACCAACTCCGGCTTTCCTTCATCATTGCGGAAGCGGCACTGAAGGCGGTTGGATTGGTAGGTCTCAAAATTGGAGACGCTGGAGACTTCCAGCCAACGCTGTTGCGCTGCCGACCAAACTTCAAGGTCAAAGGTGAGTGCAGCGGTGAATCCGAGATCTCCTCCGCAAAGCCGCAAGGTTCTAAAAGGCAGTTCAAGGTCACGAAGCAAGTTCCGGACGTGCTCCACCATGCCTTCTAAGGCGGTGTAGCTGTTTTCAGGTCTCTCGAACCGAACGATTTCAACCTTGTCGAATTGGTGCAGGCGGTTCAGTCCGCGGACATCCTTGCCATAGGAGCCGGCTTCTCTTCGGAAGCAAGGGGTGTATCCGCAGAGTTGCATGGGCAATTCTTCTGCGTTGAGCATGTCTCCCCGGAAGAGGTTGGTCAGCGGGACTTCGGCCGTGGGAATCAGATACAAGTCATCCTCGGCGCAGTGGTACATCTGTCCTTCTTTGTCGGGCAGTTGTCCGGTGCCCCGTCCAGAGTCAGGATTGACCAAGTGAGGGGGGATGAACTCTTCGTAGCCAGCGGCATCGGCCCGGTCCAAAAAGAACTGGATCAGTGCCCTTTGGAGCTTGGCTCCTTTGCCTCTGTATACTGGGAACCCTGCGCCGGTGATCTTCACGCCAGCCTCGAAGTCGATGAGCTTGTAGCGGTCGGCCAGCTCCCAATGGGGCATGGCGTTCTCGTGAAGACTGGGTTTGTCACCTTCTTCTGAAACCACTTCGTTGTCAGCATCACTTTGCCCCGTGGGCACACTTTCATGCGGACGGTTGGGCAGTTCAAGCAAGGCCGCTTCCTGATCGTGAATCAGTGTTTTCTGCAGTTCGTCCAGTTGATGGATTTGCTCTTTGAGCTCCCCCATTTGGGCGCGGCGCGATTCGGCCTCCTCTTTCTTTCCAGACTTAAACAAGTCCCCAATCTCACGACTGGCGGCGTTTTGCTGGGCTTTTAAGTCGTCCACCTTTTTTTGGGTGGTCCGCCTCTCGAGGTCGAGTTCGAGAATGCGATCGAGCAGAGGGGCGGCGTCAAGACCGCGCTTTTTCAATGCCGCTTGAATTGCGGTGCGGTCGTTTCGGAGGGCCTGGAGGGTCAACATGGCGTGTAAAAATACAACGGTGCCCCCGCCTTTTCAGGAGAGGGCACCGCCATCAGCACCATTGGGGTGCGGGTTTTTTTAATCCCTTGTGAGGGACAGATCAAGCTTCGGCCGCCGGAACGACGGAGACAAAGCTCTTGTTGCCGCGACGACGACGGAACTCCACAACGCCATCTGTGAGGGCGTAAAGCGTGTGATCCTTGCCGATTCCGACATTGTTGCCTGGGTGATGCTGCGTTCCGCGTTGGCGGACGAGAATGTTTCCAGAGATGCAGAGCTGACCGCCATAGATTTTGACACCCAGTCGTTTGCTTTCCGATTCGCGGCCGTTCTTGGTCGAGGCCGCCGCCTTTTTGTGAGCCATGGTTCGGGGGTTTGCTTATTCTTCTTTCTTGCTGGCGTCCTTGGCAGCAGGTGCCTTCTTCGCCTTGGGCTTGGGATCCGCTTTCGGCTTGGCCTCTGCCTTTGGCTTAGCTGCTGCCTTTGGCTTGGCTGCTGCCTTGGCCTTGGGCTTCGCTTCGGCTTTTGGCTTGGCCTCTGCCTTGGCCTCAGCGGCTGGCTTGGCTTTCGCTTTGGCCTTGGTGGCCTTGCCGTCAAGGGAAATCCCCTTGATCACGAGCTCGGTGAGAGACGGACGGAATCCGTTCAACTTTTGGTAACCCTTGCGGCGCTTCTTTTTGAAGACCAGCACTTTGTCACCTTTCAAATGGCGCTCAACCGTGGCATTCACGGCTGCGCCTTGGACTGCGGGGGCGCCAACGGACACTTTGGTCCCGTCGTCGACGAGAAGGACTTGATCAAAGCTGACCTTGTCTCCTTCTTCGTGCTTCAGACGGTTCACGTAGAGCCGTTGATCTTGCTGTACCTTATACTGGTGCCCTGCAATTTCTACGATGGCGTACATAATGTTCCCCTTTTTTTGAGGGGTGCGAAGGTACGTGATTTCGGGCAGGGTTGAAAACTATTGGGGGTGTCGTTCTCAAATCGAGTCAAACTGCCCACTCTTGTGATGGTGTTCACGCTTCTGCAATGGCCTCCCATAGGCCGAAAGCGTCAGGCTGGCTGGCGACAGTGTGTGGCCAACCTTTTTTAGTCAGGC
>CALKHD010000137.1 GCA_938092195.1 uncultured Flavobacteriales bacterium
ATTTTGAGAACCAGATGAACATCGGATTCCAGGGGGAAGAAGACGACATTCTCAAAAACATCGAGGCGGGAAACATCAGCATGCCTCTCCAGAGCACGCTGATTCAGGGAAGTCCGTCTTTGTTTGGTACCAAGCTCGAGACGCAGTGGGGCAAGGTGTACAACACCACCGTGTTCAGTCAGCAAAAGGGAGAGCGAAAGGAAATCGAAGTTCAAGGGGGAGCTCAGACGCAGGAGTTTGACATTCGGGCCGACGATTACGAGGCCAACCGGCACTACTTCTTGTCCCAGTTCTTCCGAGATCAATACGACAATGCCATGCAGAGTTTGCCGGTGGTGAACTCAGGGGTGCGCATCACGCGGATCGAGGTGTATGCGGTCAACACGCAAGCCAACACTCAGGATGTCCGAAACATTTTGGCCTTTACCGATGTGGGTGAGCACCCGGATTTCCTGTCGGGAGACTTGCCCGTTCAGGATTTGACGGACGATCCGGGCCTGGGCATCAACCTGAACCGCGCTCCGAGCAACTTTAACAACGACATTTTCCTCGACATGACGGGGAATCCAGATGTCATGGGCTTCAGTGCCGCGGGAGGCGCGATCGCCGCATTCACAGGCGATGATGGCCAGCCCATTTATTCACCAGGCATTCACTACGAGAGGGTGGGCAACGCCCGTCGTTTGTCACCAACAGAGTTCACCTACAACGACCGCTTGGGCTTCATCAGCCTGCGTCAATCTCTGAACAATGCAGAGGTTTTGGCGGTGGCTTATGAGTACACGTTGCAAGGCGAGACCTATCAAGTGGGAACCCTGAGTCAAGACGGATACGTGGCGCCGGGGGCCTTGTTGCTGAAAATGCTCAAGAGTTCGGTGACACGGGTGCTCTTGGAAAATGGAGACCGCGCGCCATTGTGGGATCTGATGATGAAAAACGTCTATTCGCTGGGCGCTTTTGGTTTGAGTTCCGAGGATTTTCGAATTGGAATTTGGTACAATGATCCCTCCACAGGGGTGGATTTGAATTACATCCCACGCGCGCCATTGGAGGGGGAGCTCTTGATTCAGGTGTTGGGCATGGACCGCATCGACATCAATGGTCAGCCGCAGCCAGACGGGGTGTATGACTTTGTGGACAATGCCGCCACTCAAGGGGGCACCATGAACAGCCAAAATGGCCGGGTATTTCTGCCTTCGGTCGAGCCGTTTGGAAAGTCCCTCAGGGATGAGATCGAAGCTCGGGTTTCCGACCCGGATCAGGCCCAGTCCTTGATTCAGACGGTGGTTTTTCAACCCCTTTACGATTCCACCAAAACGGCCGCTCAGCAGATTCCATCGTTGAACCGCTTTCGGATCAAGGGCCAATACCAGAGTCAGATCAGTTCCGAGATCATGCTGAACTCCTATAACATTCCCGAAGGGTCTGTTTCGGTTACGTCGGGCGGGGCGCGGTTGATTGAAAACCAGGACTACACGGTGGATTACAATCTGGGCCGTGTTCGAATCATCAACGATGGTCTTTTGGAGAGTGGTCAGCCCATCCGTGTGTCCTTGGAGAGCAACAGCTTGTTCAACATCCAGACCAAGACGTTGCTGGGCACCAGGTTCGATTATGCGCCAAGCGAGGAGCTGGCTTTGGGGGCTACATTTTTGAACCTCAGGGAACGGCCGCTGACCCAAAAGGTGAACATTGGGGATGAGCCCGTGAACAACACCATCATGGGGGCAGACTTTACCTGGTCCCGTTCTAGTCAGTTCCTGACCGACCTCCTGGACAAGTTGCCTTTGCTGGATGCCTCGGCACCGTCCAACATCAACATCAGTGCGGAGGCGGCGTATTTGATTCCCGGCCACAGCCGAGCTGTGGGAAAAGAAGGAAACGCCTACATCGATGACTTTGAAGGCTCTCAAAGCGCCATCGACATTCGTTCGTGGACCCAATGGAGCTTGGCCAGCACGCCCAAATTGCAGCCCGACCTTTTCCCCGAAGGAGATGTGGAGGACAGTTTGTTGTTCAACTACAACCGGGCAAGGATGAATTGGTACACCATCGACCCCAGCTTTTTTGGTGGAGGCCTTCAGGACGGCCAAGTCGACGTGGATGTGAGGTCCAATCACCTGATGAGGTTGGTGGAGAACAAGGAGGTTTTTCCAAACCGTCAGCTGCCGTTGGGAACACCAGAGAACCTTCCCACGTTTGACCTTTCGTTTGACCCCACGGTGCGGGGACCATACAACTATCTTCCCGCAGAGGGCATTGGGCCGGTTCCCGGTTTGAACGCGGACGGGTCATTGCAGGCCCCTGAGGAACGTTGGGGAGGCATTCAGCGCGCGCTTTTGACCACGGACTTCGAGCTCTCCAATGTGGAGTACATCCAATTCTGGGTCATGGATCCTTTCAATGACGACAGCGAGAATGACACAGGAGGAGACCTGTATTTCAACCTGGGTTCCATCAGTGAAGACTTGTTGAACGACGGCCAATTGGCGTTTGAAAATGGATTGCCATCGCCGAACCAACCCGCTCCTGTGGTGCAGACCACGTGGGGCAATGTGGCAGATCCGACCACGTTCAATGTGGTCAACGCATTTGACAATTCGACCGGAGACTACAGCCAGCAAGACGTGGGTCTGGACGGTTTGAATTCGCAAGAAGAGCAAGCCTTTTTCGGCGATTGGTTGAATGGGCTGCAAGGGGTGCTGGAACCGGATGCATACAGCGCCGTTCTGGCGGACCCTTCGGCGGACGACTTCCGTTATTTCCGTGATCCTGTGGCCCAAGCCAACGAGGAGAATGTGCTCGAGAGGTACAGATTCTTCAATGGTTATGAGGGCAATTCAAGCACGGCTCAGCCAGAGGGATACCCGGTGGCTTCCACCACATTGCCCAACACCGAGGACTTGAATGAGGACCTGACGTTGAGTGCCATTGAGAGCTACTTCCAGTATCGCATCCCCATGCGTCCAGGTGAACTCAATGAGGCCAACATTGGCCGCAACTACTTGTCGGACGTGTTGCTGGCTGAAAAGCCCATGCCCAATGGTGAAACCCGTCAAGTCAAGTGGTTGCAATTCAAGGTTCCGATTCGTGATTTCCAGGACCGCGTCGGTGGAATCAGTGACTTCCGAAGCATTCGTTTCATGCGGATTTTCATGAAAGGTTGGAGACAGCCGGTTACCATGCGTTTTGCGCGTTTGGAACTCATCCGTGGTGAGTGGCGAAAATTCGAGGCCAGCTTGGCTGGGCCTCAGGAAATTGAGCCCGATGACCCCAGCTCAACTTCGTTTGCCATTTCAGCGGTGAACCTTGAAGAGAATGGATTTCGTCAGCCCATCAACTATGTGATTCCTCCGGGAATCACCCGGGAGATCAACGTGGCAACGGCGAACCAAGCCCAGCTGAATGAGCAGTCTTTGCAGCTTGAGGTGTGTGGTTTGGAAGACGGAGACGCCCGCGCTGCTTACCGCAACATCAATTTTGACATGCGGATGTACAAGCGACTGCGCATGTTCGTTCACGCCGAGGCTGCGCGGTCAGATGAGCCATTGGAATCCGATGACTTGACCTGTTTTGTTCGACTGGGATCTGACTTTGTCGACAACTACTATGAGTACGAAATCCCGCTTCAGGTGACCCCATGGGGAATCAGTGAAGAGACGGAGATTTGGCCCGAAGCGAACGAAGTGGACCTCCGGTTCCAAGACCTTCAAAACCTGAAAATCAGCAGGCCTGTGGGTTACCCCCTCTTCCAAGAGTACAGCAATTTTGTGGATGGTGCGAGGGTATCGGTGAGGGGAAACCCCAACTTGGCCAATGTGGTCACGGTGATGATCGGCATCCGCAACTCGGACAAAGACACCAATCCATTCAGTGCAGACGATGATGGCTTGGACAAGTGTGCCATTGTCTGGGCCAACGAGCTGCGGTTGTCAGAGTTCAATGAGGAAGGCGGCTGGGCTGCCACGGCTCAGATGCAAGCCACCTTGAGCGATTTGGGCAACCTGAATGTGGCCGCCAACATGTCCACGCCGGGATGGGGTGGATTGGAACAAAGGGTTCAGGAGCGCCAGCGTGAAACGATTCAAGGCGTCGATGCCAACACGACCCTGCAATTGGGCAAGTTTTTGCCTGACTTTTTGGGGGTGCAATTGCCGTTGTACTTGGGCTACAGTGAAACCGTTTCCACGCCTCAATTTGACCCGCTCTCTCCGGACGTGGAGATTGCAGATGCGGGCTTGTCGACAGAGCGAAAGAAGAAATCACAGCAGATCAACCGAATCCGCAGCATCAATTTCTCCAACATCAAAATCGACCCACAGTTGGGTGGAGGCAAAGGGAAGAAGGGCAAGTCTGGACGCAAGTCTCAGAAGGAGAAAGAGGAAGAAACCGCCCGTCGCCTCAAAGGCGCAGACGATGTGACCAAAGAAAGAGAGATGGTGGCCGAACGCGGAGCTGCGGGTCGCCCGACCGCCGGAAGCGGCAAAAGCAGTGGTGGGTTTTTGGCCTTCCTCGACCCGGGGAACTTGTCGGCCAATTTTGCCTATACCGAGAACTATCAGCGTGACATCAACACCGAATTCAACATTCGCCGGAACTACCGTGGGGGCATCCGTTATGACTTCACAAATCGGCCTAAGGAAATCAAGCCATTCTCTTGGATGGGCCGTTCCAAGGCCTTGCGTTGGCTCACGGACTTCAACTTCTATCCAGGGTTGAAGCAGGTGTCTGTGAACATGGGCATGGACCGCACCTATGAGGCCAGCCGTGTGAGGAACAACACCGCCGAGCTTTTGGGCATTGAAACTGGAGTTTTGGTGAGCACCCAAGTGTTGAAGCAGTGGAATTGGACCCGGGACTACGTGGTCAAATGGGACCTGACCAAAAGCTTGAAGGTGGACTACACGGGTGGGGCCACGGCCCTTGTGGGTGAGCCCACGGGTGTCATTGATCGAAATGATGCCGAGTCTTATGCCCAATACCGGGACACGGTCTTGACCAACATCGAAAACTTTGGTGAGGTCACCAGTTACGATCACAGGGTCACGGCCAGTTATCGCCTTCCGTTGGACAAATTCCCCTTGTTGGACTTTGCCAATGCAGATGTCCGCTACGAGGGCACATACCGTTGGGACCGCGCTCCCTTTGCCCAAGACAGCTTGGGTCACACCATTCAGAACAGCCGAAATGTGACCTTGAACGGGCAGGCCAATCTGAAAACGCTGTACGACAAGGTGCCTTTGTTGAAGGAGATCAATTCAGGGAAGCGCAAGCGCGAGTTCATGAAGGAAAAGGAGAAGAGAAAGAAGGAGATCGAAAACGAGGACCGCGACGGATATGGAAATGTGGAGGAGGACGACAAGCCGCCGTTGTACATCGACCCGCTTTCTTTCGTGTTGAAGGCCATGATGTCGGTGAAGAGCGTCAATGTGAGCTACACCCGAAATGAAGGCCTGTTGCTGCCAGGCTTGGCCTCAGACTTGAAGGCCAGATATGGCGGTTTTGACTCTGCCTTGGAGTCCCCTGGCCTTCCTTTCTTGTTGGGGCATCAAAACACGGACTTGAACGGAAACCGAACGGGTGACTTTGCCCTGGATGCTGCGGGCAGAGGCTGGCTCACCAACAACCCTTACATCAATCAGACCTACCAGGAGAACTACAGTTCGAACCTGAATTTGCGCGCTCAATTGGAGCCCATTGAGGATTTGAAGATTGACCTCGAGGCCACCCGAAGCGAGAGTCGGAACCAGCAAAGCTTCTTCCGGTTCGATGAAGCTCTGGGGGACTGGCAGTTCCAATCTCCACAAAACGGAGGAAACTTCACCACCACCATCATGACGTGGCCTACGGCCTTTGTTCAGGATGATGAGACTTTTGACAGTGAGACCTGGCGTGAATTCAAGTTGGCCAGGCTCGACATGAGTGACCGCCTGAACAGCCAGACCTACAACCTGCCCAACAGTGAGCCCAATGGGTATTACCAGGGCTTTGGCCCAACGAGTGCATCGGTGACCATTCCTGCATTCATCGCGGCCTACACAGGTCAGCAAGCCGATCAAGTGAGCTTGGACCCCTTCAAGACCCGTTTGGCGCCCAACTGGAGGGTGAGTTATGATGGGCTGTCCAAAGGCAACCTCTTCAAGAATCGGGTGAAGCGATTCAGTTTGAACCACAGCTACAGGTCCACCATGACCACGTCTTATGTGACCAACCTGAGTTATGAGGCCGATGACTTGGGCCGGCCTGTGGCCTTTGACCAAAGCGCATTTGGCAATTACATCAACGAGCGTCAATACAACCAGGTGACCATCTCTGAGCAAATGAACCCGCTCATTGGTGTGGACGTCACCTTGAAAGCCAAGGGCAAAAACGAGCCGCAGTTCAAAGTGGAAATGCGCCGCGACAGGACCATCAATTTTGGATTGACCAACAACCAAATCACCGAAACAAAGAGCAATGCTTTGGTGATTGGAACGGGATATCGCATTGCCAATGTCCCCAACCCGTTCTTGAGGACCCGGGGCAAGTTGCCCATTCAGATGCTGCAGGAAACCGATGTGGTGCTTCGTTTGGACATCACGGTTCGGGACAACTCCACCGTCATCCGGAAACTGGATCCATTCGCTGTGGTTCAGGGAACGGACCCCGGGCAATTGAACAGGGAGAATCAGGTGACCGCGGGTCAAAAAGTGGCCAGCATTAAGTTCAGCGCGGACCTTGAGGTGTCGCGAAAGTTGATTTTGCAGGCCTTCTTTGACGAGCAGTTGACCCGTCCGAAGGTGTCCACAAGCTTTGCGACCACGAACGTGAAGAGCGGCATTGCGCTGCGCTTCAATCTCACGCAATAATCCCAGCAGAGAAGGCTGCTCTGCGCTACATTGCGTCGCATGAACATTCCTGAAGGGCTCCACTATTCCAAGGACCACGAATGGGTGCGCGTCGAAGGTGACGTGGCCATTGTGGGCATCACTGATTTTGCTCAGTCTGAGCTTGGGGACATTGTATTCGTAGAAGTTGAAACGGTGGATGAGGACCTTCCTTCAGAGGAGGTTTTTGGCACGATTGAAGCGGTGAAAACCGTGAGTGACCTCTTCATGCCCGTGGCGGGAACCGTCTTGGAATTCAACGAAGGCTTGGAAGACAATCCCGCCCTCATCAATGAGGATCCCTATGGGGAGGGCTGGGTGATCAAGATCAGGTTGGGCGAAGGTGCAGACCTCTCAGGGCTGCTGACAGCCGAGGCGTATGCCCAGGAGGTCGGCTGATTCCAGCTCCACTGGATTGTGGCGCGGATACAGTCCATGGATGGCCATGAATGTGGCTGTGGTCGCGTTGCACGGCATGCCAGGGGGTGAGCTTGGAGCGCACGATTGGTGGATGAATCAAAGGTTGGACATTTTGTTGCATGCTGTTTTGTTCGGTTTGTGGGGGATGACGGCCTTGATTGCCTTGCGAAAAGGAGGGGCGTCCTCTCGATTTTCTCGAAATGCGTGGCCGGTCACGGTGTTTTTTGGACTTCTTTTTGGACTTTCTATGGAATGGGCTCAATCGGTCATTTTCCCAGGCAGGGGTGGGGATGTCGTTGATTTGATAGCGGATTTTTTGGGGTTGTGTGGAGCTGGAATTGCATTTCGGGCATTGTATTTGGAGTGGCCTGTGGGCAAGCGCACCCTTTAGATTAATTTGGCCGACCATTGGCAAGGCCCAGCAAACCATCGAACATGCAGCCACGCAAGACACCCCAAGCTGACCTCGAAAACAAAAAAGGCACATGGCGTTCCGTTGGATTCGTCTCTGTGCTGTCACTTCTCCTCGCCGCCCTGGCTTGGACGAGCTATGACGTCAACATCGTGCGGGCCCTCGATTTCGAGGTGGACTTGCTCGAAGACGAGGTGATTCCAGTGAACGTGATTCCTCCGCCTCCTCCGCCTCCTCCTCCGCAGCAGACCACGGTGATTGAGATTGTGGACGACGAGGAAGAGATTGAA
>CALKHD010000138.1 GCA_938092195.1 uncultured Flavobacteriales bacterium
GATGGCGTCCACCTCGGACATCAGGCCCTGTTGTCCTGGATGGTGAGCCACGCACAGTCAGAAAATGCCGAATCTGTTGTTCTGACCTTTCACCCCCACCCACGTCAAGTCCTGTTCGGAAAAGACAGCGGCCTTGAGCTGCTCCAAACCTTGGATCAAAGGGCCGCTGCCTTGGCCAAAACCGGCTTGGACCATTTGGTCATTCAACCCTTCGATTTGGAGTTCGCGCGGCTCAAGCCGGCAGAATTTGTTCGGGAAGTCTTGGTGGACGGGTTGAGCTGTACCACCGTTGTGGTCGGCCACGATCACCGTTTCGGCGCTGGCAGAGAAGGCGACGTAGAATTGTTGAGGGGCTGCGGGGAAGCATACGGATTCAATGTGGTGCACATTCCAGCCCACATCGAAAACGAACTCACCGTTTCGAGCACCAAAATCCGGCAATGTCTGCGCGACGGCAATGTGAACAAGGCGCGACAATGGATGGGCCGACCTTTTCAGTGCTCAGGCCGCGTCATGAAAGGAGATGGCCGGGGTCGAACATTGGGTTTCCCAACGGCCAACATCGGGTCCATGGAGGCCGACTTGCTGATGCCGGCAGCCGGAGTCTATGCCGCCCATGTCACCCTCGAAGGCCAATCAGCAGCCGTTCCCGCCATGGTCCACTTGGGACCAAGGCCCACGTTCGAGAGTCCAGAAGCCGAATCTAAATTTGAGGTTCACCTGCTCAACACCTCTGACTTAGATCTCTACGGTCAGGTCCTTCAGGTATCCTTTCATCAGCACCTGAGAAACATTGAGCAATTCGATGGGCCAACCGCTTTGGTGGCTCAATTGCAAAAAGACGCTCAACAGGCCGTCGAAATCTTGGGATACGATGGAGGCCATTGAGCGCGTTCCAACCCCGATGATAAGCCGGACTCACCATCGGGCATTCCCGATTATGGCGTTCGCTCTGGCCTTGGGCTTTTGGTTGTGCATGCCTGTCCACTCCTTTGGACAGGCCGACTGGGACACCGCCAAAGTTTGGACCGATTTCGAAGCGGCCCTGCAACGGCCTGAAAATGTGCTTCGCTTGGACCTCTCTCGCTCAAAGTTGAAGGTTCTCGATCACAGGCTCCAGCGGTTTCAATACCTGCGCGAACTGAACCTCGACAAAAACAAAATTGACACGCTGCCAAATTGGATCGGGTCCCTTTCCACCCTGGAACGCCTGAGCATTCGATCCAATCGATTGCGCACCATCCCCCCGGCCATGCTTCAACTCTACGCTTTGAAAGAGCTGGACTTGGCAGACAACGAAATTGAAGGGATTCCGGAAGACATCGATCACATGGTCTCCTTAGAAAAGCTCATTCTTTGGTCCAATGTCGTGGGGCATTTCCCCCCTTCTTTGAGTCGCCTTGAACATTTGGTAGAGCTTGATCTGCTTCACAACGAGATGTCCGTTGACGAACAGATTTGGGTGCGAGAAATTCTTCCCAAGGCCAAACTGCATTTTAGCGCACCTTGCCAATGTCAATTCGACGACTGAATACACCTCCTGTTGTGGTGTTGACTGGGGTTGAGAATTCAGGCAAAACCGCCTTGACCGAGGCGCTGGTCAAATCGCTTGGATGGGCCCACTTGCCAGAAGCTGCGCGCACAGACCCCAAGGTGATTCAAGGCAGGGTGAACAAAGGAGATTTGGCCCGGCTGCTTGACGCGCAAACCGAGGCCCTTTCTGCATTGAAAACCACAAACGTTCAAGGAATCATATGCGACACAGGGCCGCTTGTGCTGGACCGGTGGTGCAACTCTGTCTTTGGCTGTTCGTTGGAAAAGGCAACCGACGCTCAACAAGATGTGGACCTCTACTTGCTGTGTCACACCCTTCCCGATTGGGAGGCAGACCCTTTGAGAAGCTTGCCAGATTTTGAGGACCGATTGGCCCACCAAAACGGATACGCTGACCAACTGAAGTCCAATGACCTGCCTTGGCAAGAAGTCCCCGTTGGCCCTCTTCCTGAACGCCTCGAATTCGCGCTCGACTTGATTGCGCGCCACTGCCCCCTTCCATGAGTCGTTCCCCCGGTGCTTCATCCATCAGCCGAGAGCGGGCTTTGGAAGGCTTGGCCGTCCTGTTCAGCTTGGCCTACACTTGGGGGTACCTCAAAGGGTGGACACCTGGGTGCTTCATTCCTGCAGCCATAGGAGCTGGGCTGTTGGGCTATTTGTGTTGGTTGCGCAACATCAAAGCCGAAGCCGCCTTGCAAGCTTTTTATGTGGGCTTTGCAGTCTACGGCGCTTGGCTCTCGGGAATGACCCAAGATTGGACCCCGCAATCGGCGTCGTGGGAATGGCATTTGATTGCACTCATTTTGACCGCTATTGCCACTGCAGGCCTGGGCTACATCCTGAAGCGCTACACCACCAGCGCCCTCCCTTGGACCGATGCCTTCACCACGGTATTCAGCATTTGGGCCACCTGGCTTATGGTCCACAACCACCACGCCAATTGGGCTTATTGGATCGCCATTGATGCTGTCGCCATTGTGCTCTACGCAAAGCGCGGCCTCCCAATGGGGGCCGCGCTTTACGCC
>CALKHD010000139.1 GCA_938092195.1 uncultured Flavobacteriales bacterium
CTTTCCAAGGGCCTGCTCATATAGGGTTTGCAGTTGGCCAAGGGTAAACTCGTCGGGAAGGAGGTGAAAGCCCACCGGCCGGCGCTTCACGCGGCGCTTGAGACGTTCTCTGGCGTAAGCCACAACATCATTGTGGTCAAATGCCAAGTCGGGAACCCGGTCGATCGGGCTCCACTGAATGCCATGGTGCTCCCATTTTTCAGCCAAGAAATCGTCTTTGCGCACCAAGGCGTAGAAGGCCACATTGACCACCCTTCCAAGTGGGTGACGAAACACACTGCCAAAGGCTTTGAGTTGCTCGATGATTTCTGGGTCATCATAGCCAAACAAGCCATGGAACATGCTTCGGGCACTCAATGCCAGTTCGTCTTGGGCCTCTAAGTAACGGCTGGGCAGAAACAGTGCCCCCTCAAAAGGCTCCCTTTGGCTTCGGGTCAGCAACAATTGAAGTTGGCTGCCGTCAAAACCAAAGAGGACTAAACTCATGCTGAGCGCAACGTTGAAGTCGGGGTTGTCTTGGGGGAATTTCAGCATTTCTGACATGCGTGCAAAGTTCTGTCTTGGACAGGATAAACACGTTGCGTCAATGTGAAGTTCTCAAAGGGGACCGGGTCGATTGTGGGCAACGCTTCCAGATGATCTCACTCCAGACATGTTTCCAGACACATCGAGGTTGGGCAGTCCGGCGGGTGACCAACCTTGTGCATCCAAGGCCATCCAAGTTTGTGCTTCGCCAGAAACAGAAGATTCCAGTACCCAAGTGATGCCGTTTGCACGGTCTTCCGCTGTGGCTTGAATGGGGGTAGGATGGGCCATTTGAAGGGGTACATTTTCTTCCACCAACCATGTTCCTTCTCTGGAGAACCAGGACCGTCCGTCCTCGAGGCGGCCTGCATTGGAGACGTCGGCAGAACCTGGGCAACCGCCTGATGCCAGTCCTGTGTTTCCATCCATTTCTGTGAACCAACGTCGAAATGTACCGTCGGACTCGAGTGCAGCAGGGTCCCCCAAAATGGAAATCAGCCAGGCTTTTCCATTGGGGCCCATGGACCCAGAGGCTTCGGGTGTCCAAGTGACGGATTGGAGGCGAGCGCCTGAGTCCAAATCATGGCTGATCAAACGAAGTTCGTTGGCCGCTGTGCGTGCCAAAACAACCATGGACCCTCCGAAGATAGAAGCGTCGATCAACGACTCAGTCTCGTCCAGAAGCCAATTGGCCAAGATCAGGCCATCGGCACTCACCCATTGCACCCTGTCTGCCCAGCCCACCTCAGCTATTGCGGGACCGCTCACCGAGGTGGAGGGCCTTCTGACGAATCGAATGGGCCCGGTTTGAGGCGTGAGAGGGGGAGCTATGGTCCACAACAAAGTGGGGCCGTTGTTGTCCGTGGGCAGGCTCCAAGCGGTGAGTTGCTGGCCTCCCACCATTATGGTTGCCTGTCCATCGAGATGGACCATGCTCGAAGCGGACTCAAAGGGGCCTTCATCAGTAACCACTTCGCTGCTGCCATTTGGCAAGTGATGAAGTGCTACAGGCGAGGTGTTTTCCAGGAACCAGAAGCCCGAACTGGTGAGGGGTTGACCGGCCAAATTGGCGTAGGCAAAATCTGCGCCAACGGCCCCTTCTGAGTCTGTGGCTGTGGCTGTGAGGAGCAGGGTTGTGACCCCTGTTGGAAGGTTGGATGCCGCAGGGGTGTTCCAAGTGGTAGATACGGTGTCGACTGCATCCACGCCACCGGTTTGAGGCGAGGTGCTGGCCGCTCCTGAAGAGCTCCACCAAACGCCACCTGTGCTGGGGCCAATGTCAATGCGCCAATTTGCCGGTGCAGATTGCCCGCGGTCTGGCGCGGGGTTGGACAGCACAAATTCGAGCGTGACCGAAGCATCCGATGGCCATTCAGCCGATGAGCTTGGCTGAATCCACTCTATGGTGGGTGGTTTTTTTTCGGTCCCGCAACCTGCGAAAAGCAAGGCCAGTAGCGTCCATTTCGTTCGAAAAATCCCCAGCGAATCCACCCCACAATTTACGTTGTGGATACCCGTGTGGACGCGCAGTGAATACCTGCACGCGGTAGTCGGCAAATCAGGCCCTAATTTGGTTCTTCATCCCCGATTTCAAGTGTCCGACAATAAACCCCTGAGCGCCAAGCGCAAATCCGCCATCAAGGCACCTGCTATGGCTCCAGGCATGACTGGAATTGGCAAAAAACCGCCTCAGGCCATTGAACTGGAGGAAGCGGTTTTGGGTGCGTGCATGCTCGAGCAGTCCGCCGTGAATGCGGTGATCGACATCTTGGACCCGGCGGCGTTTTACAAAGACGCTCACGGTGAGATTTACAAAGGGATCAAGGATTTGTTTGGCCGCGCCGAGCCCATCGACTTGCTCACGGTGACTGAGCAGTTGAGGAAGGAGGGGACCCTCGGGTTTTGCGGAGGTCCGGCCTATGTGGCGGGATTGACAGACCGCGTGGCCAGCACGGCCAATGTGGAAGCCCACGCGCGAATCGTGGCCCAAAAGTTCATTCAGAGGGAGTTGATTCGGATTTCGAGCGAAACAATCGAGGCTGCTTTCGAAGACACCACGGACGTCTTTGATCTTTTGGACCGTTCCGAGCAGCAGCTCTTTGAGGTGGCCGAAGGAAACATCCGCCAAGGCTACCAAGAAATGGGGGCTGTGATTCGTCAAGTCATCGATGGCATCGATCAGGCCCGATTGAATGAAGAGGGGGTGAGTGGTGTTCCTACTGGATTTAGCGATTTGGACAAGATTACGGGTGGATGGCAGAAGTCAGACATGGTGGTCCTCGCTGCACGTCCAGGCATGGGAAAGACAGCCTTTGTGCTGTCCATGGCCAGGAACATGGCCGTTGATCATGGTGTGCCTGTGGCCGTCTTCTCTTTGGAGATGAGTTCGGCTCAATTGGTGCAACGTTTGGTGGCGGCCGAGTCAGAATTGAGCGCAGAAAAGTTCAGAAGGGGTGACCTGGAGGACTATGAGTACCAGCAGCTTCAAACACGGATCAAGAAGTTGGCCAAGGCCAAATTGTTCATTGATGACACGCCAGCGCTGAGTGTGTTTGAGTTGCGCGCAAAATGTCGCCGACTGAAGCAGAAGCACGGCGTCAACATGATCATCATTGACTACCTGCAGTTGATGACAGCGGGAAGTGACAGCAGCAAAGGCAACCGAGAGCAAGAGATTTCGACCATCAGTCGATCCATCAAGAGCATTGCGAAGGAACTGGATGTGCCGGTGATTGCCCTGTCTCAGCTGTCTCGTTCAGTGGAAACCCGAGGAGGGGACAAACGCCCCATCCTTTCCGACTTGCGCGAATCTGGGGCCATTGAGCAGGATGCCGACATTGTGTGCTTTATCTACCGTCCAGAATACTACGGCCTCACGGAGGATGCCGACGGAATGGACACAGAAAACATGGGGGAACTCATCGTGGCCAAGCACAGAAATGGAGGGTTGGACACTGTGAAGTTGAGGTTCACCAAGCACCTTGCGAAGTTCTCCGATTACAATGCTTTTGCTGAAAGTCCATTCGACGGAGGAGGGGCCATGGCGCCCAATGCGGATTTTGAAAGTGGGGGAGCCAAAACCCGAACCGTGGGATCCAAGATGAATGGACCCGGCGAAGAATCGCCATTCTAAGGCGTTTCGGCTTTCTTCAGATTCAGGGGCCCATGTCAGATTACCTTTGAAGACATGTTTGCACGACGCGGCCTTTCTGTTTTTTTTCTTGCCTGCTTTCTGGCCTGTTCAAGTTGGGTTCAAGCGAGTAAGTTGCTCATCCCCATGGACGGCGGACAGTCGAATCACCTCAAGGCCTATGGGGTGGCGTTTTGGGTGCTGGAGCAAGGGCTCGAAGTCGAGTGGTTGCTCAATTACAGAGGAGGCAGTTTTCTGATTCCTTCGGCTCCGGTCATTTCCAGTGAATGCACCATCCGAGGGG
>CALKHD010000140.1 GCA_938092195.1 uncultured Flavobacteriales bacterium
AAAATGGAGATGGCCTTCACTTGGACATCGGAAAGGGAAGGCTAGATGACGATTCTGAGGTGTGGATGATGTATGACATCTCCGATCGGAAGCGAATTGAATTTGACTTGATCCAGGAGCGCGAGCGTTTTCGATTGTTGGTTCAGAGTTCGCCAAACGGCATCGTGATTTTGGTGGATGATTTGGTTCGCTACGTCAACCCAGTGGCCGAGGAGCTGTTTCTGGATGGACCTGATACCATAGAAGGAAGCCGGTTCTCAGCATTGTTTCCAGAGGAGCTGAGAGACCGGATTTCGGCCAGCTCATCCCGCGCTAGGCAAGGTCAGAACGTGGAGGAATGGGAGTTGGAACTGCCTGATTCGGGCAAACGGCTTACCCTCAAGTGGAGGCTCACCATCTTCGATGGACAGCCCGCCGTCCAAGTCAACCTGTCTGATGTGACCGACCGTCACTCCTTGATGCAAGAGCGCATTCGCGCAGAGGTTGCCGAGGAGGCCAATCAGCTGTTGACCCAGCAAATTGAACAGCGGATTGCAGCAGAGGCGGCTTTGAGAAGTGCGACCGCCCGAATGAGGTCCATTGTAGAGTCTGGAGAGGACTTTATCATCTGGACGGCACAAACAAGCTTCGATGTCACAAGCGGCAATCGAAACTTTATGAATTGGTTGGTTCCAGATCAGAACGAGGAGGAACCCACACCACTTCAGCTGAGCGGGTGTTTGGCTCAGATGGTGGAAGAAAGTCAAAACGGGAATGGTTTTGATTTAGAAGACCGTTTCAACCGAGCGTTGGGTGGCGCTCCACAGCGCTTTGAATGGTGTCTTGGCACGAGGGAAGAAAAGAATCGCCGTTGGTTGCAACTGTTCTTGAATCCGATTGAAAGTTCGGAGGGGCGTCCGGAAATCAGTGCGATTGCCTACGACATCACAGATCGCAAAAGGATTGACCGAGCGATTCGAGGCGCACTGAAAGAGAAGGAAATTCTGTTGCAAGAAGTGCACCACAGGGTCAAAAACAACCTTCAAATCATCAACTCCATCCTCAATCTGCAGAAGAAATTTGTAGAAGACGAGAATGCGATCACGGGCTTGGAAGAGATTCAGAATCGGATTTCTACCATGAGCATCATTCACGAGACGCTCTATCAAAACACAGACGTTTCCAGTATCGGCTTTTCTTCCTACCTCACCCGGATAGCAGGCAACATCATTCAGAGCTATCGGTCGGAGACCGTGGTGGAGCTGATCACAGAGTTAGAAGACATTCAAGCCCCTCTGGACCAGGCTATTCCGTGTGGTTTGATTCTGAACGAGTGGGTGTCGAATGCGATGAAATATGCGTTTGAAGGCCGCAAGAGTGGCGTCATTACGGTGGCGTTGCGCCGAAAAGAGCCCGAGGCATTTCCTGAAGACGAAGAGATTCAAATCGAGGTCAGGGATGACGGTGTTGGATTGCCAGAAGGCTTTGACTGGAGCGGCCGTGATTCTTTGGGATTATACCTCGTTCAGGCCCTAAGTGAGCAGTTGGATGGTGAGTTATTGGCTGAAAGCGACGGAGGTACGCGCTTTTTGGTTAGCTTTCGGCGACCGAAAAACCTGTTTGACAGCTGATGGACGTACTTCCATCGAATGTTTCGAGGTTTTTTAGTAGAACCTGAACCCGAAACAGAAGTCTATGGCCATCAATATCCTGGTTACTGAGGATGAAAGCATCGTCCGCAAAGACATCGAGCAGACGCTCGAAAAAATCGGTTACAACGTCGTAGCATCAGCAGACAACGGAGAAGACGCCATTGATTTGGCGGTCCGTCATCGTCCTGATGTGGTCCTGATGGACATCATGTTGAAAGGAGACATGAACGGCATTGCAGCAGCCGAAGAAATCAAAAGAACCTTAGATGTGCCCATCATCTTCTTGACGGCTTATGCCGACAGAAGTACGTTGGGGGAGGCCAAGTTGGCCGAACCACACGGCTACATCCTCAAGCCTTTCAAGGACGTCGACTTGCAGACCAGCATTGAGATGGCCTTGCACAAGTTCTCTAAGGAGCAGGAGGCTCGGTTGGAGAATGAGTTCTTGAGGAACATGGCCGAGCACAAGGAAACGGCTGAATACCTGTTCGTGAAGAACCGCAGTCGCTTGATGCGAATTGAGTTTGACGACTTGTTGTTCATCGAGGCGCTCAAGGATTATGTGGTGGTTCACACACCAGAGCAGAGCTACACCATTCACAGCACCATGAAGGACGTGGAGAACAAGCTCAACGAGCGTCGGTTCATGCGTGTCCACCGCAGTTACATTGTGAACTTGGACTCCATCCACAGCATCAAATACTCCATGATCCAAGTGAGAGGAATGGAGAAAGAAATCCCCATTGGCGGTAGCTACAAGGACATTTTGGCCAGCAGAATCAACCTGCTCTGACCACGGCCCTATAGTGCCATTAGAAAACGAAAAACCCCGGGAACATCCCGGGGTTTTTTTGTTGCTCCCCCACCTGGACTCGAACCAGGGACCTACTGATTAACAGTCAGTCGCTCTAACCAGCTGAGCTATAGGGGAATGCTCAACCTTCATTTCTGAAGGAGCGCAAAGATACGCCGTTTCGACATTTGGTGCAATGCTGTTGTGTGCAACTGCCCTCCACTAACTTTGCCGCGCTAAATCAATCCAGATGTCTTGGAACTCCCCATCCGTTGTTGTCGTTGGAACCGTTGCGTTTGACTCCATCAAAACCCCGTTTGGCGAAAGGCACCGCATCGTAGGCGGGGCTGGGACTTACATCGGTTGGTCCACCAGCAGGCTGGGGGTTCAGTCGGGATTGGTGAGTGTGATTGGTGAGGACTTTCCCCAAGCGGAGTTGGACAGCATGAAAGAGGCGGGCATGGGCCTTGAAGGCGTGGCCTGTCCTGAGGGGGGCAAGAGCTTTTATTGGTCGGGCTCCTATCACATGGACATGAACGGCAGAGACACGTTGGCCACAGAGCTGAATGTGCTGGCTGATTTCAAGCCCGTCATTCCGGAGGCATGGCGGAAGTCGAGATACGTGATGTTGGGCAACATTGACCCAACCTTGCAGGCTTCGGTTTTGGATCAAATGGACGAGCGACCAGAGCTGGTGGTTTTGGACACCATGAACTTTTGGATGGACATTGCCATTGAGCCGCTGAAGGCGGTCATTGCTCGGGTGGACGTCCTGACCATCAATGACGAAGAAGCCCGTCAATTGAGCGGGGAGCGCAGTCTGATCAAGGCAGCGCGTTCGATTTTGAACATGGGCCCCCGTTACCTCGTGATCAAAAAAGGTGAGCATGGCGCATTCCTGTTTCACGTCGCGGACGGACAGGTTCAATACTTCTTCTGCCCAGCACTTCCCCTGGAGGACGTAGTGGACCCAACGGGAGCCGGCGACACTTTTGCGGGCGGATTTATCGGACACATTGCCCGCAGAGGGAGCACGGACTTCGAAACCCTTAAGCAGGGCGTGGTTGTGGGCAGTGCATTGGCCAGCTTCACCTGTGAAGAGTTTGGAACCGACGGAATTCGGTCCGTCAGCACCGGGGAGCTGGAAGATCGCATCGATGCCTTCCGCCGCATGACGGACTGGAAGCCGCAATTGGTGGGGGCTTAAGCCCGCTATTCTAAGCTCATCCTCAACTGAGGATCAATGGCCGTTCCGGATTCCCACCATTCAAAGTGGAGGTGGGGCCCAGAGCTGTGATCGCCAGAGTTTCCGATAAAGGCCAGCAATTCACCCTGCTCAACACGGTCACCTGACTGGACTTCCAGTCGGCTGTTGTGCATGTACACGGAAACCCGGTCGCCTGGGTGTTGAACCATGATGGTGTGTCCTCCCCCCGAAGTAAAGCCAGCGAAGACCACCGTTCCCGAGCCAACGGCCTTCACTGGGCTGTCTTCCGGCGCAACCAGGTCTACGCCCCAATGGCCGACTTGCGGGTCCCAGGGTGACGAGATTTGGCCTTCAACTGGGGGCAGCCAGATTCCAGAACTCTCCAAACTTCCGGGTTTTCCTATGGCAAAGGCGTCCTCTTCTTCGACGCGTGAGCGAAGTCCAGTGAGCGCATCACCGGGTTGTTGGGAGAGAGAAGAAGGAAGGGCCTCCGGGGGCTCGATGTTGGCGATGACCTCCATGGACTGAGGGGGAAGCTCTCCCGAGAAGATGGCCTTGAGGTTGGCGATGTATCGACCTTGGGCTTCCAGGATGTTCGATAGTGAATCTGCCGTTTGGATGGCCTCCTCTTGCATGATTCTGGTCTCGGTGGTCATGTATCCAGGAACCACCACCTCGCGAAGCGGGGTCCATGCAATCAGGGCGTAGGTGATCGCGGCAACGACGATCACGCTTCCAGCAGCCAGCCATTTTAATTGCAGGGGCTGAACCTTCATGGCCCAGCGCTCGGCAAAGGTTCCCTCTTCTTGAAGAATCAACCTGAACCGCTGTTTTGACGACTTTTTATGAGGCTTTGATGTGGGCTCTTTCTGTTCCATCTCCAGGCCAAAGATGGACGACAACGGAGGAAGAGCATCGAATTTGTGACTGACCCGCTTGGAATGCAATATTTTCGCGGCTTCTGAGTTGGTCGCTCGGAACATAGGCTCAACATGAACCACAAGTCCTCTCAACCCTCCTCATGGAACTGCATTCGCCCGGTGCTGAACAAGCTGGGTATGTTGTCCCTGCTTTTTTTCTTGGCTGGTTGCACCACCCAAAGGGACGGGCGTTTCTATCGTGCCTATCACAACACCACTTCCCGATTCAATGGTTTTCACTTTGCGCGGCTCGCCATGGAGGAGGCCGATCAAAAGTTGGCCGAGACGCACGAGGAGAATTGGGACGAGGTGATTCCTCTGTTTTTGGTGGGCACGGAGGATCAGGCGGACTTTTTGTACCCGCTGATGGAACGGGCCATAGAAAAGTGCTCGCGTGTTGTGGACCGACACGCCATGACCCCGCCGAGGAGCGCACAAAAAGACTTCAAGCGCCCTCAGCTCAACCGGTGGATTGACGACAACTACACCCTCATTGGAAAGGGCCACTTCTACAAAGGGGACCTCTCCAAGGCAGAGGAGGTATTCAAGTATTTGCAGCGGACACACAAGGAACCAGACAGTCAAGTGGCGGCAGGGACATGGCTGGCGCGGACCTACATGGCCATGGAAAACATGCCCAAGGCCAATTCGGCTTTGCTCAAGGCGGTCGGGGAGCGCGACGCCTCAGATGAATTGAGGGCACAGGCGTTTATGGTTCAGGCCCAATTCAATCTCACGCAGAGCAACATTGAGGAGGCAATGCGTTCGTTGGAACGGGCCATCCCCATGATCAAGCCAAAGCGAGACAGGGCACGCCCATTGTTTGTCTTGGCTCAGCTCAAGCGGGAATATGGAAGCAACCGCGAGGCCATTGAGCTCTTCGACGACATTGTCAAGCTGAAGACCCCGTATGAGATGGAGTTCCAAGCCCGCATGCAGCAGGCGTTGGCTTTTGACAGACGCCGTGGAGACAGTGAAGAGATCAAGGAGTTGTTCTTCGACATGTTGGAGGACGACAAAAACGAGGAATACCGAGATCAGATTTTTTACGCGCTGGCTCAAATTGAGCTGGAAGAGTTGAACCGCGATGAGGGCATGGACTTCTTGAGGGACGCCCTTTCCGAAAACTCTGGGAACAGAAGGCCCAGAATGAAGAGCTTCTTGGGTTTGGCGGACCTGCATTTGGAAGACCGTGAGTATGAGTTGGCGCAGGCATACTACGACAGCACCTTGGCCAACATGAATGAAGATCACCCGAGGTATGCGGAGGTCAGAAACAATGCGCGCAGTTTGACTGAGTTGGTGGAGCAGTTGACAATCATCGTTCGAAATGACAGCTTGAGGGAGCTCTGTGATTTGGATGAAAGCGACCGATACGCTCGGATGGAGGACATCATCGAGGGGCTGAGGCTGGAGCAAGAGGCTGAGGCAGAAGAAGCGGAACGGCTGGCCGAAGAGGCCCGGAAAGAGAGCTTGTCCATGCCGGGAAGTGAAACGGCATTTTGGCCTTACAACCCCAGGTTGCGCGATGCCGGACAGAGGAACTTCTTTGACCTTTGGGGAGACCGCCTTTTGGAGGACGATTGGCGCCGAAGCAGAAAGCTGGCCTCCGGTTTCAGTGTCATTGAAGATGTGGCCGAGGAGATGGCTTCAGGAAACCTGTTGGGGACAGGAGGGGAGCTGCCCACGCCCGAAGAGCTTCTCGAAGGGCTTCCATGCTCTGAAGAGCAAAGGCAAGGAGCGGATGTCCAAACGGCCACGGCTGTGTACCAAAGCGGCGTCATTTACAAGGAGAAACTCGAAGACACAGACAATGCCATCGAGTCTTGGGTAGACCTCATTGACCGCTACGACGAAAGCGAAGAGCACCCTTTGGCTCACTATCAATTGTACCGGACTTACCTCTTTTTGGAAGAGACCGAGAACTACCAAAACCCGTTCTGCGGGACATGCAACTCTCAGTACTGGGCAGACCAGATTTCATTGCTTTACCCAGACAGTGAGTGGGCGCAACTGGTGGAAGATCCAGATTTCGTGGACTTTGAGGAGCAGCGACGCATCGACGAATTGGCCGCCTACGAGGAACACCTGATTCGCTACTATGCCCAAAAGGATTACCAGGGCATTTTGACAGAGGTCAATGCCATGTTGGATACGGTCCCCAACCACACACAAGAATGCCGGTACCGTTTCTTGCGGGCCCAGTGCATTGGCTGGTTGGATGGACGCGCTCGCGGTCGGGACAATTACATTCAAGCCCTTGAGTCTGTTGTGGCATCATGCGACTCTTCAGAACAGGGTGCTGCCGCTGCTGAGATCTTGGCCGGCCTGGGTCAAGGAGCACAACCTGAAAAGGAAAAGGTGGACGCCGTGCCACAGCTGCCGGACTTCGGGAATTTCAAGGACAAACCCGTCTTGGAGCATTACCTCGGGGTGATCATTCCCGTGAGAGAGGGGGGTGCGGATCAAATCAAAGCGGACCTATCCGACTTCAATCGACAGTTTTTTGCAAGCGGGAACTTGAAGGTGACCAGCAATTTGTTAGACCGAGAAAACCAATTGGTGTTGGTCAAGAAGTTCGCCCGCAAGGATCGAGCGGTGGATTATTTCAAGGTCTTAACCACCAATCGCGAGTCCATGATCGACTTCAACACCAGCGGGAATCAGGTGTTTGTCATCCACACCGAGAACTATGTTGAGCTCTTTAAGGGCAAAGACATAGAGGGGTACATGCGATTCTTCGAACAGTACTACCTTCGGGAGTAACGCGCAGAACGGAATCAAACCATGGGAAGGCACCGCAGCAGTGAAGTGAACATTGAGCAGGGAATCAACCGAATTGTGGAGGGCACGCTCGTCGAGGGCACCATTCGCAGTGAGGGCAGCATTCGCATTGATGGTCAATTTGTGGGTGACATTCACACCACAGGCCGCCTTGTGATAGGCGCCAAAGGCCGGGTAGAAGGCCGTGTGGACTGTCAAGACTGTGAGTCTGAAGGCATTGTTGTTGGACACCTTCGCGTGATCGGTCTTCTGAGTCTGAAGGCGTCGAGCGGTGTGGAAGGAGAAATCCGATACGGCCGGATGTCCGTGGAGGCCGGCGCAAAAATTGAGGGCGTTTGCAAGTTGGATGATGGCGTGAAGCCTTCAGAATTGATGGCAGAAACCCAAATGATGAGCGTGGACCATGAAAACGGACCACTCCAACAAACCGCTTAAAGGCGACAAGAAAACAGACCAAGGTGCTTTGAAGCACATGGGTCTGGCCACCACGATGGCCGCCGGCATTGGTGGAGGTGCGTGGTTGGGAAGCATTTGGGACGAACACAGTGGCCACGAAGTAGCTTGGGCCACAGCCCTGGGGGCCATGGTCGGACTCTCTCTTTCTTTGATGGCGGTCTTTCGGGATTTAAAACGATGAAGTTTCAATGGATGTTGGCCTTGACGGCTGTGAGTGCGTTGCTGTTGGTCAGCACTTTGGAGCCCCCGCTTTTGACCGAAGCCGTGCGTTCACCTCTGAAAGGAGTTGTGGTGTTCATGGCTTTGGTGACGTGGCTGTTGGATCGATTGCTGCGGCCTAAACCGGGCGCTCGTCCCGGGTCGTTGGTTCGAAATGTGATGTTGGTCACCCTAATAAAGATGGCTGTGGTGATGGTTGGTATCCTGTTTTATTCCCTTTTGGACATGCCAGACCCCACACAATTTTCTTTGGCCACTTACCTGATTTATGCAGCGTTCACGGCCATTTTGGTGGCCGAGGCGATGCGCCACGAGGTTTCGCCAACGGAGGGCATTTGATACTTCTGCGTCCTTGGATGCACAAAGTGGGGACAGAGTAGAATTGCGAGGGCTATCTTCGCACCCAAATTCGCTGCGGCGATGTTGAACAATACCCGGCCAAATAAAGGCATCATGCGCGTTTCAATGAGGATCCTTTCTCTTCTGTTGGGCTTTGGCTTGATCGGAAGTGCCTTGGCTTCTTCAGGCGGTGGAGAGAACCCCGACCCGGGGGAGTTCATCATCCACCACATTGCCGACGCCCATGACATCCACCTTTGGGGGGACGGCCCTTCAGCGGTTCACATTCCGCTTCCGGTGATTGGTTATGCTCCCGAGCGAGGATGGAGCCTGTTTTCAAGTTCGCATCTGCTCCACCATGGGGAAGACCACGTGGACATGTCGGACCACGGAACGGAATCTGCGCATGCAGATCACGATGACCATGCAAGCGGAGAATACCACTGCCACAGCACCGACTTAACGTATTCTTTGGACGCCAATGGGGCTTTGCATGCTCAGGATGCCTCTGGAAACCCGGTGCAAGCGTATGACCTGTCCATCAGCAAAAGCGTGTTTGGCTTGTTCATCGTCATTTTTATCATGTTGCTCATCTTCCCAAGGGTGGGGTCAGCATACAAGAAGAGAAAAGGCGAGGCTCCCAAGGGATTGCAGAATGCACTCGAGCCTCTGATTTTGTTCATCCGGGATGAGGTGGCAATTCCGAGCATCGGAGCCAAGAAGGCCGACCGCTATTTGCCCTTCCTCTTGACCACATTCTTCTTCATCTTTTTGTGCAACCTGTTGGGCTTGGTTCCATTCATCGGAGCCTTCAATGTGACGGGCACGGTGGGGGTCACTCTGGTTTTGGCCACATTTGTGTTCATCATTACCACGGTGTCGGGCAACCGCCATTACTGGGGCCACATCATTTGGCCTCCGGGTGTCCCGCTCCCCATCAAGCTGATTTTGGTGCCTGTGGAGGTGGTTGGAATTTTGCTCAAACCTGCGGTATTGATGATCCGATTGACGGCCAACATTGGCGCTGGGCACATCATCATCTTGGCATTGACCTTTTTGGTCTTCATCATCAGTGATTACGGAGCCAATACGGCTGCCGGAATTGGAACTGGAATCTTTTCTGTGGCGTTCATGATTTTCATGTACTTCATTGAATTGCTTGTGGCGTTTTTGCAGGCATACGTTTTTACCCTTTTGGCGGCGCTTTACTTCGGTGACGCAACCCAGGAGGCCCACCATTGAACACAACTCAAATCAACCCCTAATCTCTTCCTTATGGAACTCGCAATGATCCTCATGGAGGCTGCTAACATCACCAAAGGCCTCGCTGGCATTGGTGCAGGTATCGCAGCCATTGGTGCTGGTGTCGGCATTGGTCGCATCGGCGGAAGCGCCCTCGAATCGATGGCTCGCCAACCCGAAATCAGCGGTGATCTCCGTGCGAACATGATTGTGGCTGCCGCTCTTGTAGAGGGTGCCGCTTTGTTCGCCATCATCGTCTGCTTCCTCGCAAGCTGAACCAGGCTACAGCCTTAGTTCCA
>CALKHD010000141.1 GCA_938092195.1 uncultured Flavobacteriales bacterium
GACAACAGCTGGTGGTCCTTTGGTGGAGTCACTCCACTGGGTGATCGCCCTTGCATCCTCGATGACAGCTACACCTTCAACCCCGATGGATCTTGGGACAAGAACACCAATGGCACCTTGTTCATGGACTCCGACGGAAACGGCGGATGGCTGGGCATTGATGAGAACTGCATCGATGAGTCAGAGCCCGGCGTGTTCACTGGACCCAATGGAGAAGACCTGAGTGCCTTTGCCAACGGTGGAGAATACACCTTTGACTTTAACACCAACACCAACAGCATCACCATTGATGGGTTTGGTGCTTACATCGGATTGTGTGTGAAGACCGAAGCTGGAGACAACTACAACCCAGTGGCTTCAAAGAACTACACCATCATCGACATGGTCGAAGGTGCTGACGTGGACCGCTTGAGTCTCTCCTTGGTTGGTTTGGACGGTGGTTCTGCGTGGAACTTCTACCTGGTCCACTACCACAACGAAGCTGACCTCCCCCCCATCCCTTCATCTGCACCGACGGCCAACTTCTCATACGTGAAAGACGGAAGCACCGTGACCTTCACCAACTCTTCTTCCAATGCTACCGGCTATTCTTGGGACTTTGGTGACGGAGGCATGAGCACAGAGACCAACCCGGTTCACACCTATGCAGCCGATGGTGACTACACCGTCACGCTGACCGCCACCGACGATTCCGGTGCGTCCAACGACAACCAGCAGGTGCTGTCCATCAGCTCAGCTGTGTTCGTGGCTTCCAATCTGTCCAGTGCCGATGGAAAAGCATGGCGTTTGGATGGCGAAGCCAGCTACTATGTCGGACCTGGCCAAGGCAACGGTGCTTGGTGGGGCGGAATCGATGCCAACGGCGTCGTGGAGCGCGCTTGCCAGTTGGATGACGAGTGGGTCTTTTACGACGACGGTACCATGGAATACATCACAGATGGTGTGATCTGGGCCGAAGGATATCTCGGAGGCGCCAATGAGTGCTTGGACGAGACCTTGCTCACTCCCCCACTCGATGCATTCGGAGCAGGTACCCACAGCTTCACCGCTTCGGATACAGAAATCGCTGTGAACGGAACCGGTGCATTCATTGGATTCAACAAAGCCTACAACGGCGGAGAATTGCCCGATGATGGAACAGGTGTTCCCGTAAGTGCCATCACCTACGAAGTCTACGAATACAGCAACAATGGTGGCGTTGAACGCCTCACCATCACTGTGGACTACGGAGAAAACCCTGGAGAAGCCTACTGGACGTTCCGCTTGATCGCGCAGTGATCCACGCATCATAACGCCTTTTGAGAAAAGGGAATCGGCCTCGGGTCGGTTCCCTTTTTTCTTTCCCCAATCCGCAAGTGGTTCAGCCCTAGCTTGGGCGCAGTTCAACCCGCGCTCCACTCATCCCAAATGGGCAGAGCACAAAGGCCATCTTCTTCAAGGTCTGTGCCTTACTGACTGAACCTTCGAAGGCTCAGCCTTCAAGGACTCAGCCTTCAAGGGCTCAGCCTTCAAGGGCTCTAGCTTCAAAGACTGATTCTTGCCAGAGACTCGTCCCGAAACGCCTGATGCTGAAACGGCTTAGCGAAGCGGCTTCAAAAAGCGGCCCGTGTTGATGGTGCCATCTTCTCGATGCACGAAGACTTCGTATACCCCGGCTGACAGCCCTTGCAAGGAAATCTTTTCTTCAATGGATGTCACGTCCTCATAGGTCTTGCCATAAACAGGACGTCCCCTTGAATCGTAAATAGACAAGGTCAAGGTCTGCGGGAAAAACACGGAAAAAGCGACCGTCACTTCTCCCGTTTGCACGGGGTTGGGATAGGCCAAAACTGTTTTGAAGGAGGTAAATCCAGGCTCTTCAACCTCTTCCTCGTATTCAAATTCATACCAATTCAGATTGAAGGGCGCCTCGGTGACCGTCACGCGAAGGGTATACAGCCCTGCGTCCATGTCCACTTCCTTGCTCGAAGTGGTCCACGTCTGCCATCCTCCAGATGCAGGAAAAACAAAGTCACCCAGACCAATGGATTGGCCATCCTGATCAATCAGCTCCATCGATGCAGCGCCATTGACCTCGGACGCCGTGCGGACCCTGACGGTGTATTCTCCTGAATAACGCACGTTGACTTGGTACTCCATGATGTCTCCTGCATCCAAGAACCCCACATTCTGGCCCCCGCCATTGTCGCTCGTGGTTTCTAGCTCTACCCCCACTTGCGTGCTGAAGCTCTCGGCTTCAATCCAACCAGGAATGGGAAAACTGAAATCAAGGTCATTGTAGACCTCCTCAAGCACAAACGCCTCCAATCCTTCACCTCCTGGGCCAGCGACAGAGTTGCCTCCGTAGGACAGGGTAAGGTCCATGGTGGCGTCCATGTTTTCTTCTACGTCAAACACAATCACGCGGTCTGCTCCTGCAGGAACAGACGAGCCTAGCAAGGTCAAGGGGTCACCATCCGCATACAAGGTGAATCCATTCGTGCCCGACTGAAGCGGCAACTGAAGGGGCTTGTTCAACGTCAGCTGTACCGACTGAGCCGCCAAGGTCTTGGCATTCACAAAACCCATGTCCACCTGAGAGGCGGGGGTACCCGTGAACGAGATGTCGAAGTGACTCACCTCGAATCCGCCCTCGTCGGCCCGGAATGTGAGCCCAACAGGGCCTTCCTCCAGGTACACGTCTTCAATGGTGACGGTTTGCCACCCGCCAGGCAAGCCACTCAACGGCAGCTCGGTGTATGTGGAGACGTCGGTGCCGTCTACATCAAAGTGCACCATGCCCGCTACATCCCCCACGGAAACACGCATTTCGATGTCGTACAATCCCCCAACGCTCACGTCCAAGGTGTACTTCATCCACTCATCCGTCGCGATCCAACTCACTTTGTAGCCGTTGGAATGAATGGGGTCGTTGGTGGGCATGATGTCCACCCCATCATTTCGATAGGCCCAACCCGAATTCCACTCTGTGTAATTGCCCGTTGACACATGGTAATTGGCCACTTGAATGTCTCCATAAGCCGACCCAACCGTGCCTCGGTCAAAGTCCGTGGCATGCACAATGCCGGGCAGCGACTGCCCTGGATTGAACGGAATCGATCCATCCTCTTGCACCTGGCGGAACATCGCGTCGATCACATCGCGTTGGATGACGCAGTTTTGAAACCTCAGCTTCTCGGTCAAATCCATGAGAGCATTGGTGGCGAAAGCCTCGGTGGGCTGCGCAGCACTGCCACTCCAGTAATCGAGCAGGGTCTGATATTCTGGGGTTTTCTCCACCGACAACGGCGCCGAAATGCTTTCCACTTTCTTCAAGGGCCACCACGCCCAGCCAATGCCCAATCCTTCCAAAAGATGGATCGCATCGCGGAACCAAACATTGGAGTTCTCTCCACTTTCTCCCAAGTAAAGCGGGACATCGTAGGCATCTCGAATGCCCACAGCAAACTGCATGGACCCTTCATCATTGATGCTCCAGTATTTGTGAGGGCTGTACACGAGGTTGTCATCCCAAGGTGGAGTCAGACCAGAAAAGTCGTTGGCCCACCAATTCCCTTCAATGAAGATGACGTGGTCGGGGTCGACAGAACGGATGCTGTCCGTGCACTGCACGTAGAGATTGCGGAGTGCGGTTCCACCGGGCAAATCCCAATTGGGTTCATTCAACAAATCGTATCCTGCCACCCAATCTTCATCGACGTAGTGCTCAGCCAAACGCTTCCATAGGGAAGCCATTTTGTTTTTGTTCTCCGAGCTCTCCCACAAGGATGGCTTGGTGGGGTCATAGTCGGAAATGGCCGCATCGTAACCCTGGCCGCCAGGAGCACCGTGCAAGT
>CALKHD010000142.1 GCA_938092195.1 uncultured Flavobacteriales bacterium
CCACGGTGGGAGTCAATCAGAACCCCCACGTTGCCCCCCGCACTGCAGATGTTTTTGAATTCACGATTGACCTTGGCGTGCACCCGGAACTGGGTATACGGCTTGTGCTTGTTGATGTTGATGATGGTGCGGTCTTCGAAGTCGTCGGGGATGCCATTGACCTGCCGCACGATGGAGCCCGGCGAAAGGGACCAGCCATAGCCCACCCAGGACGCCTCCTCCATGGGGGTCGGCCCCCGGTAACCAAGGGACAGCGTGTAGCCTTCGCCTTGCGCACCGGGCACGGTGACCACGGGCATGGAAAACTGGAACTGCCCTGAGTGAAGGTCCACATCGGCACCACCGCTTCCGGGCTGGACGAAGCCTCCGAAATCACTGCCCCCTTGTGCATGCACCACCATCAAGCCATTCATGATGGCCCACAAAAGACAAAGAGCACCGAAACAGCGCCTGGTGAGATGCAAGACAGAAGACAACATTTGATCAAGTTCGCCGGCCCCTCAAGCTAAGACCGAATCTATTGAATTGCAAGGAGATAGCCCCTCACCCTTGAGACCCCATTGGCAATCGTCTTCTAAAGACAAAAACGATTCGAATTCATTCCTCTTCTCTTAGAGTCATCCCGTTTTTCTTTTCGCCGAAGGGGCATGAGAGAGATGCAGAAGGAAAACGGCCTCACTCTGCTGTGCACGAACGATCGCTCCGCAGCGGACGGCGTTCATACTGCTTTCGAACCACACGGCCGGATGGATGTCGACCATGGGCAAGAGCATCATGCTGTACGACCGGGTCCGGCCACTGGAGGAGGCGTTCCACGCCATCGAAGCGGTGACCGCCGACGACGTGCTGGAGGTGGCCAACGAGGTCCTTAATCCCGAACGCCTCAGCACCCTCGTGTACTTCCCGCCGAAGGGGTGACTCGGGACTGCTGCAGGTGGCCTACCCCTTAAAAGGACGGCTCACAATTCTGTTGTCTAGGTATTTGTAGGGGTTGTAAAGCCCTGTTCGCTTCATCAAACGAATGGCATCCTCTTTGAAGAATGGGTTGACCGGATGGTTCATCAGCTCAGGCCAGGCCGTTCGAATCAACTGGGCATAGAGCTTGGGGATGTATTTGTCACGGACATGGGTTGGGGTAGACAACAAAGCCTGTAGCACCTTCACCGAATTGAATGGCGAAAATTGATGGACCACATGGTTGATCTGCTGCATGCCCAGTCCCGCGAAATTGGTAACATCCTGCTCCCAGTGCAGGAAGTCGAGAACCCGATACCCGTGGCGTTCAATCACAGGCGCCTCTTGGTCCATCCACTTTTGAAAATGAGCCTCAATGGAAGGGTGTTCCACCAAATGCGCCGCTCGCAGGGCTTGACGCGCCGTTCTAATGGGGATGTGCTCCAGATAGTTTTTTGCGACTTCACTCACTGTGCCAACAATCGTCAGCTGATCGGGCTGAAACTCTGGGAACATGCAAAAAAAGCTGTGAAAGCGCTTGTAATTGGCCTGGGTAAAAGAAGCCTCGGCAGCCTTCCACTGCTGGGCATACTCGGCATCGTGATCCTCGTAAATGCTGTGTTCAAACCCCTCCTTTGCCATGGCCTGAGGCAAGGCCAAATCTGGAAAAGCCAAGGGGATGTTTTTGTGTCGGATGGTGTAGTAATGAATGCGCTCTTTCACTTTGCGACTGAGAGCCAGTGTGATTCTTGAATCCCAACCGGCTGTGACTGCCATGTTTACACGGTGACTTTGGGTCGCCTGAGCCATGACGTTTTCTAACCAAGGAATGACAACATCCAACGCCTCATCAGGGGACATGGGCTTAGAGTCTTCCCGCGGGAAAATCCGCTCTGCATCGAACGTTGACCAATTCAATCGATGATTGGCTCCCACTTGGCGCGTGCCTTCATAAGGGGTCATATTGCCTACTGGTATGCCCCTTTTTTTCAGCCATTGAGATCCTTGTAACTCCCGCAAGTCCTTGTCCTCATGGGGAGCCAATGGCGCCCAATGGGCGGACAATTGGGGGTCAGAACCGAACCATTTCCCTTGGGATGGAAGGCCACGCATGTAAATCTTGTTTCCTGCTGCAGCGTCATGGTAAGCATGGACTTGATCCTGCTTGGCATGGACAACGGCGAACCAGCCTGACCAATGGTCCATCTCACTCAAAGGGTCATCCGAATGCAGGAGGCGCGTGGCGAGTTCTGCCAAGGAAAGTCGCTCTTCTATGTGAAAGGCCAACCCAGTGATGAACACCCAGTCCTCTTTGACTTTTTCAAGCACCCAATCAGAGGCGTTGTGCACATAAAGATGCAGCCCCTGAACATCCAACTTCTTCATTTCTTGAGGAAGCGGAATCGAAGGCACCCTGTCTGATGCCGCAAAAAACTTGAAGAATTTGGTGCGTTCCATTTAGAAATTGATTTGAGTGCGTTCCTGAGCACACATCCACAATCCCTTTGGATGACGAACCATCACCTTGGGTACTGCGCGGCTGCAGTGCCTGGACCACAAGCCCAGTGTATTGGCCCCCATGTTGGACAAACACACCCAATCGTTTTCTTCCAACTTGGGAACCTCCACTGATTCGCTCAACACATCCCCCGCAAAACAGAGTGGTCCAACCAGACGGTACGACATCACCGCTCCACCCCTCAACTGGCCTTGGCTGTCGAAGGCGCTCACCTTCAGCGGCTTTTTCTTGTGATAGACCTGCC
>CALKHD010000143.1 GCA_938092195.1 uncultured Flavobacteriales bacterium
CTGCAGCACAAGGAAAGTGACCGTGGCACAGCCATTGCGGAAGAATTCGGAAAAGCCGGAATCCATGTGGAATTGAACGCCGCTGAAGACACCATGACCATCCGCCCCGGCGAAGTAACCCCTTGCACATTCAATGGCAGAGGTGACCACAGAATGGTCATGGCTGGCGCCGTTCTTGGCTTGGCTGGTGCGCCCATCGAAATCGAAGGGATCGAGGCCGTAGAAAAAAGCCATCCCGCTTTCTTCGACGACCTGTCGGAAGTTGGTGCAGAATTCGGTCGAGCTTAAGCCTGAGCCCCCGAAATTGGGGCCATGGTTGCACAGAGCAGTGTAAAGCGCAATGCCGTTAAAGATGTTGCCGCAGCTTGGAAAGCTTGGCTATCCGCATTTGGATACCTGCGCAAGCAGCGACTGCAGGCCTACCATTGGGTGGGACCATCGGCCATCCTTCTCATCACTTGGGGAGGCTGGGTTTTTTCTGAGGCCATCCGTCAAGCTGCCAAAGTCCAGCTTTTAAAAGGGCTGACCCATTTGGGCATTGATGCCGCGTCGATGGAACAAAGCGACGACTGGGCTGACTCCATTGCACTTTGGGCCGTCTCTCAACTGGAATGGATACTCGAATGGGGGATTGTGATCTTGATCTTCTGGCTCAAGCTCAAAATCACCAAATACCTGCTCCTCACTTTGGTTGCGCCGTTCATGAGCCTCTTGGCTGCGGCCATTCGATTTCGGGAAACGGGTCAATCGTCTCCCCTGACTGCATCTGGATTGATTCGCGATGCCTTCAGGGGATTGAGAACGGCGTTGTCTCTGTTTTTGTTTGAACTGGCCTTGACCATCGCTCTGGCGATTTCAGGTCTGTTGTTGCTCTTGTTGGCCCCTCCTGTCGCAGCCATCCTTTCCCCTGTCTTGGTTGCATTGAGTTGGGCCGTGGGCTCCTATTTCTATGGGGCTGCGGTCTTTGATGCTGTCTTTGAGCAACAAGGAATCAACTGGCGCAATTCCTTGCGTGAAGGGTGGAACCGAAAAGGCCATTTAATGGGCATTGGCATGGTCTTTTCACTGTTGATGGCCATCCCCTTGATCGGGCCCATTGTCGCAGCACTGATTGGGCCCATTCCTTGCACAGCCGCTGCCGCCAAACTCACTTTCTCTTCTGTCCCGACCCGCACTCCATGAACATTCACTTCATTGCCATCGGAGGAGCCGCCATGCACAACCTGGCCCTCGCCCTTCACGACCTGGGCCACCACGTCACCGGATCTGATGACGCCATTCATGACCCCAGCCGAAGCCGCTTGGAAAAGGCGGGGCTTCTGCCGCCAAACATGGGATGGGACCCCGAACGCATCCACCGCAATTTGGACACGGTCATCCTCGGAATGCACGCCCGACCGGACAACCCAGAGTTGTCCCAAGCCAAAGCATTGGGCCTTCCCGTGGTGAGCTATCCCGAATACCTGTTTGAGGCCGCGCAGCTCAAGCGCAGGGTCGTTGTGGCAGGCAGCCATGGCAAAACCTCCATCACGGCCATGCTTCTTCATGTCATGCACAAGCTTGGGAGGACGCCCGACTTCATGGTGGGCGCTCAATTGACTGGCTTTGACCGGATGGTCCAAATCACCCAAGCAGAAGACATGCTGCTGGAGGGAGACGAATACCTGAGCTCCCCCATTGATTTGACGCCCAAATTCCATTGGTACAGACCACACCTCACCATCATCACTGGCGTGGCTTGGGACCACATCAATGTGTTTCCCAATCCCGAAAACTACCGGGCGCAATTCACCGAGTACTTGAGGCGCGTGGAGCCCAATGGCTGCGTTGTTTGGTGCGAAGAAGATCCAGAGCTTCAAAAAGCCATTGAAGAAGTCAAGCCAGACCGCCCTGACGTGGAATGGGTGCCATACCAAACGCCACAATACAGCATCGCCGACGGCACCTTGCAAGTGCACACCGATGAGGGGTTAACCCCACTGCAGCTTGTGGGTCCTCACAATGCACTCAATCTGGCTGGGGCCATGGCCTTGGCGTTGCGATGGGGTGTTGAAAAAGCCGACTTTCTTACTGCAGTTCAGGACTTTACAGGTGCAGCTGGACGGCTTGAGCGAAAACTGGATTTGAGTTGGGCCCAAGGCCAATCCACAGTGTTCAGGGACTTTGCTCACGCTCCATCCAAAGTGCTGGCCACCACCCGTTCTGTGGGCGCTCAATTCCCAAACCGAAAACTGATTGCGGTGCTGGAACTGCACACATTCAGCAGCCTCAACCCCGACTTTTTGCCCACCTACGCAGGCGCTTTGGACGCGGCAGACGAAGCTTGGGTGTGCTATTCGCCTGATGTCCTGGCCCACAAACAATTGCCTCCTTTATCGGCAGACATTGTGAAACAGGCTTTTGACAACGATCAAGTGAGTGTGGCCACTTCGGCCGCCGAGGTCGCCTCGGCTTTGAGCGCTGCACAAGGAGCCAACACCGTGTTTCTCCTGATGAGCTCTGGGCAATTCATGGGACTGGACGCTGTGGAATTGCTGTCCTCAGGTGCACCCAACAGCAGCAGTCATTGACCCTTTGCCTCAGCCGAGCACAACGTCCATTACCATCATAAGGACGAAACCCAGCACGAAGCCCAATGTGGCCACGTCGGTGTATCTGTCTCGCTGAGTTTCGGGAATCACCTCTTCCACGACCAC
>CALKHD010000144.1 GCA_938092195.1 uncultured Flavobacteriales bacterium
TTGGTCCGGACGGAGCCTTGCGCATGTATGGCATCTCGAATTCTGGCTTGGTGGACAGCGACTACTTCATAGAAACTGAAGTCGGTTTGTCCTTCACGCAGTACAAGAATGATGTGGCCATCTTGACGGGGGAGATTGCAGCCGAAGACAATCCTGACCAAAGGTTTGAGGTATTCATCGTTTATGAAAACAGGGTGGATGGCTCAGATTGGGACGGTGGTTTCAAACATGACATCGCATGCATTCCCCCCACAGACACCTGGGACATTTATACCATGAAACCCGATCAAAGTCACCTGTTGGGCAAGGGAGACTTGGAGGGAAGCTTGATTCGTGTGACGCACGCACCCAGCTCACAATATTTCGGTTTCCAAGTTGGAGAAGGGGCCAACGACCACAATTGTGAATACGGAGCAGGAGGCTGGTTCAGCTGGCAGGGGTCCATTTGCGGAACAGAGTTGGCTGGAGCGATGGGTGATGTCATCGTTGACCTGGATTGCCAAACAGAATTTGATCCCTGCAATGCTCGGTCAACGGCTCATTTCAGTGCATACATCGAGGACTGTGGTGTGCTTCAGTACTCCTACGACATTGTTCGCCATGACGACACTGCACCCATCATTGCGGGGGTGCCAGCAGACACCATTCAAGATTGTGAATTGCCATTGTTGGAGCCCATGGGGGTGACGGTATCGGACGATTGCCCAGAGCCAGGGTTCCCGACGTTGACTTTTGAAGGGACCTTTGAAGTTGATCCACAGGATGGACACTGCAAGACCTATGAGCAGCGTTGGCGCGCAGAAGATGCCTGTGGCAATGTGAGCGAGTCCTCTAGGTTCATTCACACGTACGACAACGTGCCGCCATCCATGGTCGGGCAGGAGATTTTGGAGTTGGAATGCGACCAGTGGCCGGGTGGAAACGAGCCCCCCTTTGACGTGCTGGTGGACGCCGGCATCATTGATGTGCAAGACAATTGCCTCATGGACACCGTCTTGATCGAATACGGCGTCATGTCAGGTGGTTGCCACTATGACCATGTCTTGACCTACACCCCCGTCGATGCCTGCGGCAATGTTGGAGAGAGCCTGTACCAAATTGTGGTCATCCATGACACCAGCCCACCCACTCTGGTGGACATGCCCGCAGACACCACGGTGTCGTGTGCCACGGATCCATCAGTGGTGAACGCGGTTCCCACCGCTACGGACAACTGCGATCCAGATGTAGACCTGTCCGTCGCCTCTGCCATTTTGGACGATGGCGATGGATGTCCAGAGACCTTCATCATTGAACGCATCTTCACCGCTGTAGACTGCGGTTACAACCACACCATAGACACCCAATATGTCCATGTTGTGGACACTGTGGCACCTCTGCTTTCCTTGGATTTGCCGGAGAATGTAGTGTTGGAAGGGTGTTTTGGAGAGGAGGACCTGAGCATTGAGCAGTTGGGTGATGCCGAGGCCTCTGCCACGGACGATTGTGGCGAGGTCACCTTGACGTTGACGCACACCGATGAGCTTATCGAGGTGTGCAGCAATGGAGCGGGCACCCAAGGGGGCTCCGCATTGCTAGAACGTACTTGGACTTTGGTTGGCGTGGACTGCACCGGCAACTCAACCACCACGTCCGGGACCCAAACCATCGAAGTGCAAGACAACATCGCACCGTCCATATCTGGCGATCCTGTGGTCACATTGGCCTGTGCAGATTGGTTGGATGGGTTCAGTGGAGAGGAAGCCCTCGCGGCTGGGTTCATTGTGGCATCAGACAATTGTTTGCTGGACTCTGTTTCGGTGACCATTGTGGGCCAACTCAGCGGCAGTTGCGCCGGCACCTTTGAAGTGGTGTATACCGCTGTGGATGCTTGCGGATTGACAACGGATGCAACGCAGATCATCGAGCTCTTTGACGACGTTCCACCCGCCTTCACCTTGTTGCCCGAAGACGGAACCCTGTCCTGTGACGGCGATCCGTTGCCTTATGCCGAAGGAGAAGCCGAAGCTGAGGATGCATGCGGCTCGGTCACCATCACGGCCTCTGACGTCTTGGTCATAGATGGGTGTGGAGCCACCGCTGTGTGGGAGAGAACCCTCACGGCCACAGACGACTGTGACAACATCACAACCCACATCCAACGCTTCCAGCGTGAAGACAATGAAGGCCCCACCATCACATCCTTCCCCGAAGACGTGGAAGCGTCCTGCGTGTTGCCTGCATTTGACCCATCTGCGGTCACAGCCACGGACGATTGTGATGTTGCCCCAGTCATCCATCATTTCGATGACACCGTGAGCTATTCCTGCAGCGGAACATTCGTTGTGGAGCGTCACATTGTGGCCACAGATTGCGCCGGAAATGCGTCAGAGGTCATCCAAACATTGAGCGTGGTGGACGACATCGCACCCGACATGATTTCAGCAGGAGTCATGGTGACTTTCTCATGCTCTGAGTGGGTGTGCGACATCGACTTGCTCGAAGAGCAAGGCTTCATTTCCGCCACGGACAATTGTGGTGAAGTGGATTTGAGCGTGACATGTTTTGCAATGTCGGGCGGGTGCATTGAGCCATTTGGCACATACACCTTGCAGTACGTGGCAACAGACCCCTGTGGCAATACATCCACGGCCGAACAGATTTTGGTCCTGGTGGACGAGGAGGCTCCTGTGGGTGTTCTGGAATGTCCTGCCGATGTCACCTTGAATCTTGACTCGGAGTGCAACTATGAATTGGGCGCGCCCAATTCGGAGGAGCCCTGGGGTCAGGCTTCAGGAAGCGCCACAGACAACTGTGACGCCAGTCCTGAGATGACTTTGTCTTTCAGTGATGGGGAGCCCCAATCCTCATGCGGAGATGGCGGGAACATCACCATTGAAAGGACCCACACCTTGGAAGTAGAAGACCGCTGCGGGAACATCAGCACAGAGACCTGCATTCAGACCATTGTGTTCTTGGATACACATGGTCCAGACTTGGAGGTTTCACCAGTGTTTCCTCAGAACATCTTTGACTGCGTGGCCAATACCGATACTTCCACCGCGGCTTTGGGTTCCCCTACAGTCATGGCCACAGATGCATGTGGTGGCGAGGTCACCGTGGACCTCTCATATTCAGATTCCTTCACAACGTCATGCGCTGGGGACGACAGCCAGCCCCAAGGAAGTGCGACTTTGGAGCGCACATTCACGGTCACGGCCACCGACTGCGTGGGCAATGAGACCACCTCGGAGACCACTCAGATCATCAATTTCTTTGACATTGAGGCGCCTGAGCTGACCTTGACTTGTCCGGCTGATACGACGGTCTTGGCCGATGCGGATTGCAATGCCGATTTGGCCACCGACGTGCTGGGTCTTCCCGGTGTTTTGGCCACTGACAATTGCGACACAGATGTGTCGTACACCATCGAGTTTACGGATGTGGAGACCCCTGGGGACTGTATCGGAAACCGCACCATTGCGCGGACATTCACGGTGGAGGCCATCGATGACTGCGGCCAGACCGAGTCTGCTACGTGCACACAGAACATCACGGTTTTGGATGAGGTGGGGCCGACGGTGTTTTTGACTTGTCCCGAGGATGCTCAAATTGAATTGGACGACAACTGCGCTTGGACCGGCGATTCCGGCGCACCAGATGTGATTGTGGCGGATGGTTGCGATCCCTCTCCCGACATGGAGATTTCCTATGTGGACCACGATACGCTGGCCTTGTGCACAGGAGATGACTCAAGCCCTGAGGGCAGTTTCTCTTTCATTCGGACGTGGACGGTTCAAGCAACGGATGATTGCGGCAACAGCCAGACGATCAGCTGTGACCAATTGGTGACACTCTTGGATGTCTTGGCCCCAATCAACCACGGTTTGCAAACCTTGACAACCGATACCTTGGTGTTGGACAACGATTGCTCCGTTGATCTCGCACCGGCCTTGTACCCAGCTTCCTCGGCGGAGGATGCTTGCGATGGTGAAGTGGCCCTCACGGTCGACTTCACAGACGACCCTGCTGTCTACGAGGCCCAGTCCGATGGCGTGGCCCTGGAAATCGACACGTTGACCATGAGCGGGGTGGCTGGAATGACCACGTATCGGCTCTACGCTTCTTTGACGGACCCTTCAGATGTGCTCTCGGCCGTGGTCGGTGAAGGAAACGATGCCACGTGGATCACCTCGACCGCTCCTTTCTATCAGCATCCCGCAGGTGGAGCGACCCCACAGGGAGTCAATCCTCTGTTGTTCGGGGCATTCCCAGAGTTGGAGTTTGATTCTTGGTTGACCATTGGAATCGAACAGGCTCCTGACCCAGGCAATGGGGAAGGAGATGTTCAGCTGCTTCAGACTTCCAGCTGGGTGCAAGATTTTGAAGCCGGAAATTCTGTGGCATTGAACAGCGGATACGGCGATGGTTGGTTCTCCACTTCCAACACCACCAATGGCATTCCAGATGCTTCTGGTCGGGTTCTGATTGCTCAGCTGACCACAGCGGGCCATTTGAGCGGCCAACTCTACTTCCAAATCCTCGAAGGAGGGGCTGGTGGAACAGACCTGAGGTACACGCTGTCGTTTGGCAACGCCTGTGCCGAGGAGGACGGACTGCAAGAGGGTAGCTACACGTTTGTGCGGACTTGGCAGGGTGTGGCCACCGACGATTGCGGCAATGCCGATACCCTGTACACTTTCCAAAATGTGGCCGTTTTGGATACGGCTGCTCCGCAGTGGACGGAGACTTGCGGCTTGGAAAACGGAGAAGAAATCACGCTGCCCTGTGCAGGAGAGGAGATCCTTGACTTTGATCCGATGCCGGACCCCTGTCTTGTGGATGCAGTTGACCAATGCGATACGGAGGTGGGCATTGCCCGGTTCGATGACATTGACGCTGATGCTCCAACAGGAGAGGTTTGCAATGTGTGTGCACCGTCTGATCCCGCGCCAACCAATGGCGGATTGACCTGCGATGGAGAAGCTCCTCAATCGATGCGCTTGTTCAATTTCAATGGTTCCGCTGAGGCCTCTTTCACGTTGACTTCAACGGAGTTGTCAAGGGTTCAAGTGGGCTGCGACAGCAGCTTGCTGGTGACGTTGAACCTGTCGGATGGAGCCGGAGGAGGCGG
>CALKHD010000145.1 GCA_938092195.1 uncultured Flavobacteriales bacterium
TGGAACAGCTGTCGAGTTTCCCCGATTGTGGCATCAATTGTGAATCTCCCTCGTCGCGGTCCATGCGGTCCAGCATGATGTCGGCAAAAAGCGCGATTTCAGTGTGGGATTCAAAGCCGATTCCCGCGGATGGCGCCGAACCAGAGTGGCAACCCTGGCAATGGTTCTCGACCAAAGGCAAAATGTCCATCCCATAGCTGGCATCTATGGCATCACATTCAAAGGGTGCCCCAAGCGTCTCCAGGTCATCATAGGTGCATCCCGACAGCAGGATGGCCAAGATGGGTGCCCAAGTATGTTGCATTGTGATTCGCATGATGTTCATCCATTCTACTTGTCCGGAACGTCGCCAACTAAATGATTACCAACAGACTAAGACACAAATTCAATCAAGGCCACTTCGATCATCATCAGGGGCAGAACGCAACCAATCGACGTGGCAGTATACAGCACAAGTTGGGCAGTCTCAAGGTCCAAGCAAAAGACACAGGTCAGGGCCATGAACATGACCTGTTGAAACGCTGCCTGAGGCCACCAAAGAAATGCCCCGGGGCAAAGATTCAGAGCCAAATTGCCCAACTCAGAGCCAAATTGCCCAACGTGAATTCAACTCTACCCTCCATGATTCAGGATTCCTTTCCTTCGAATGCGTTTCGCAAGGCAGCACTGCCGCTTTTGACCTTGGCCGTATTCGGGTCAGGTTGTGGACCCCGCATGTGGACCCCAGACGAGCAAGGAATCCAGCACGCTCAAATGAAAGGAAGCTGGCGGGCATTGGCGGTGACCGGCAACAACGAGGCCTGGCTGGCCGGCTCTACCGGAGAATGGCTGCATCTGCACAGCCAAGGTTCGCATCCCGCCGTGGCCCATTATCAAGACGCGATATTCATCTCTCCTGATTCAAATCTGGTCCCCCATTACCGGGGGATTGCGGTGACCCCCCATGCTGTATTGGGATCGGTCATCGCCTCGCCAGGATTCATTCGCAGGGCTGAATTTGATGACGCGGGCAAACTGAACCTGCCCCGGAACAGCGCTTGGATGGAGGAAGATTCAGCTGTATTCATGGATGCCATTTTGGCCGTGAACGACTGCACCCTTGTGGCCATGGGAGACCCCATCAACGGATGTCTGTGCGTGATTCGGTCCGAAGATGAGGGGCGCTCATGGGCAAAGGTGCCCTGTGCTTTGAACGGCCTTCCTGGCGTCCCTTTGGCCAAAGAAGGCGAGGCAGCCTTTGCCGCCTCCAATGGAAACCTGGCCTCGGCAGGAGACACCCTTTGGATGCTCTCAGGGGGCGGAGCATCACGGGTCTATCGCAGCCTCGATCGGGGACAAAGCTGGATTGCTTTTGACACCCCTCTGCAACAAGGAGGCACCATGACAGGCGGATTTTCAATGGCCTTCTCAGACGCCCATCGCGGCATCATTTGGGGCGGGAATTGGGAAGACAAAACCGGACAAAATTCACGCGGTGCCGTCACCACAAACGGCGGAGAAACGTGGACCTTGGTCTCGGAAGGACAAGGACCTGGCTATGCTTCATCGGTGCAATACCGCCCCGGAAGCCATGGCCAACAATGCGTGTTGGTGGGAAAACCAGGCGGCATAGACTTGAGCCATGACGGTGGCCAGAGCTGGCGCCACTTCTCTGACAGCGCCTTCTACACCGCCCGCTTTAGTCCGGATGGCAGCTGGCTGTGGCTGGCTGGCCCAAACAACGTTGGCCGGATTCAATCCAATCTCTTGGGCTGGTGACTTTTCTCAATGGGGACGCGCAGCCACCACACGCGTGACTTCCGCCGTCCCCTGATGGTAGGGGCCCTCATCCAGCTCCACTTCTTCTGTGGTCAGAATGGATGGATTCAAACCCGCGAAGTCGGACGTCAGCATGTCTGTGGTGAACAACATGGACAGGTCTTTGGGACCTCCCGATTGGAAGGCCAGTTGACCCGGGCCAAAGCCCTCTAGAATCAATGTGCCCCCGGGTTTCAACCATTGTGCCACTCTGCGGTGAAAAAGAGGACGCAAGTCCTTCGGCAAATGCAGGTAACACAGGGCCACCACATCAAACTCCTCATTGGGTTCCCAATCGGCAGCATCTCCGCATTCAGCCTCGATGTGAACCTTCTTTGTTCTGGCCAAAGCCAGCGATTTTTCTACCCCAACTGCGGAGGCATCGAAAGACCGAACAGACCAACCTTGTCCTGCGGCGTGGGTCGCATTTCGTCCTTCCCCGTCCCCTGGAAGGAGAATTCGACCGGGGGACAATTTGGCCAACTGGGCCGCAAAAAAGGCGTTTGGGCCATGGCCGTAGACCATGTCTTCATTTCGAAAACGTTCATCCCAAAAAGCCCCGGGAGATGTCGTTCGCTTCATTCAGCGAATGTCGTTCAATCCAACTAGAGGCCCTCAAACCAATGATTCAAACTCCGAATCACTTCTGAAATGTCATCGATCAGAAAGTAGGTGGTCTGAATCTCCGTGGTGGTGAATGGCGTGGTCATCACCCCTTCCATCGTGAATTTCCGGAGGTCATCACGAAGCGCCCAAGCGTGTTGGGTTTCTCCATGTGAGCTCATGATGCCCGCGCCAAAGGCCATGGGCACTCCCCGCTCTTCCACAAAGCCGAATTCAACGAAAAACCAATACAGCCGTTGGAGCTCCAGCACCCTCTGTTCTTGCCCCTGCAGGGCCACACCGATTTCACCAAAGCGCTGCATAAAGGCTGCAAAGTCCGGGTTCATTAAAGGTGGCACATGACCAAAGGTGTCGTGGAACATGTCTGGCTCCTCGAGGTAATCCAGCTGATGGGGCTGACGGACCCAAGTCGAGGTGCAAAATTGACGCTGGGCCAAGAGTGCGAAAAAGTCATCGACCGGAATCAGACCAGGAACGATCTGCAAACTCCAGCCGGTCTTCTCAGTCAGCTCCTCGGCCATTCGCTCCACCCTTGGAATTTCCAATTCGGTCAGCGAGGTCATGCTGTCCAACGCATTCAAATACAGCCCCGCTCCTTTGTCCTGAAGCAAGTCGCGTTGACGGCGATACAAAGTGGACCAGGTTCCATGCTGGACCTTTCCATACTGCGGCTGAAATAATGAAGCGTTCATGGGGCATTCAGTGTTCTTCTGTCGCGTTCCATCCGATTGTTTGGCGCGCGTCACGCCACTTACTCCAAAACAACGCGTGAGGTTACCCTTTCTCCATCTCGGGTGTCCCACATCACGGTATAAACCCCACGTGACCACATGGACACATCCATGGACCATGGCCTTCCTGCCTCACATCGGCCCCGGCTTTGCAACGCACCATTTGGACCGAAAACGGCATACTGAACCGCCCCCAATGGGGGCGTCAAATTCAACTGGGCCTGCGCGGGGTTGGGGTAAACTGACGCCCATTCTTCGCGGTCTTCAGTCTCAGATTCATCCAGCCCCAAAGCCACGTCGCCATTGGCAAAGGCGTATTGGCCCTTGCGCAAGAAAGAGACTTTGAAGACCCCACTTCCATTGAAGGCAGACCCCATTTGAATTTCATAATCCGGGTACTCTTGCCAAGGGTCGCCGGCCTCGGCTCGCCAAGCGAGGAAGGCATTGATTTCTGTGGCCCCATAAAGGTCGTTGTCCAGCTCATCCTCATCGCCTCCACGGTACGTAAAACGAGCGTCAAGCACCATCCCTTCTTCCGGCCAAACCCCATCCACGGTCCAGAAATGCGTGCTGCTGATTTGATCCATGTAAAAGGCAAAGTCTGCAGGCGTTTCCCCTTCTGCCCCGTCGGGCCCTGCCCAGTGATGCTCCACGCGAACAAGCGCGCTGTCTCCCTCATTGATTTCGTCGCAACCAATGCGCATGTCCACCCAAGGCAAGTTCTGCAATGACGTGGTTTCTGTGATCCAATAATCGAGGTCCATTCGGCCTTGGTTCAAGGCCCCTTCGGCATTCAGCGCCACAAAAACCGGTTCCAAAGCCGTGACCACCTCTGCTGTGGCGTATTGTCCTCCCACCACAATTTGAGTGACTTCCTTGTTGCCTTGGGCATCCCACACCGTCACGTCCAACGGTTCGTTCTGGTGGTGGTTCTCACACTCCCGCAACTTCTGCTGCACATGCAAGGTGGTGAGCGCACCGGTGGGCGCCCCCAGCCCCATGGTAGAAGTGCTGTCCAGAACCCAAGTCGAAAATCCGGGTTGGCGAATGTGGGCATCAAACCAAGGGGTCAAGTCCACCCCGGTGGCCGTTTCCCATGCCGCCTCCAGCATCACATCATCGAGTGCTTGGCCATACTCTGTGGCGAGGACGGCCTGCCCTCCTGACCGAAACAGGTCATCGCCCAGGTAATTCCGCAGGTTGTGGACCACGGATGCTCCTTTGTTGTAGCTGTGGCGACCATAGATCTGAGCATCGGGGATGGGTGACAACGCCCAAAACCCTTCATCATCGATGTGGGCCTGCTCCAACACAAACAACTGGTTGTCCTTGACCATTTCCACAAATTCCTCCCTGCCGCTCAAGATTTCCTCGAAGAGGTGGCTGGAATATTCCGCAAACCCCTCCTTGATCCACATGTGGTTGTGCAACCGAGGAGACAGCATGTCGCCCCACCAGTGGTGGCCCAGCTCATGGCCGTACAACCCCTCGTTCTGGAAGTTGGAATTCTGGAGCATGGATACGGGATAGGCAATGTTGGTGGGGTGTTCCATGGCTCCTTTTCCGGTGATCACATACCCCACGCGCTCCCAAGCGTGAGGGCCCCACCAGTCTTCCAGAGCATCGATGCAAACCGGCAAGTCCACAAATCGGTTGCGCATGGTTTGCAGGTCGGCTGGCTGGGCCGTGAGGCGAATCGGAATGTCGCCGTAGACACCAGTGTGAACCGTGTCAAAATCCTCGTATTGTCCCACGGCAATCGCACTCAAATAAGTGGGGATGGGCTGCGGCATGTCGAAGACGCGCCGAATGGTGTCTCCGCCCAAGCTGTCGGTTTGAATCCAGTTTCCCTGGCCGTGAAACCGCTTTCCTCCCGCACTTGTGATGGCATAGGTATAGGCGGCCCGCTCTTTGAATTGATCAAAACACGGGTACCATGCCTTGCCGTGGTTTGGCGGAATGCTGGTGAGACCGATGCCCAAACTGTAGATGTAATCTCCCGTGAGGTACATCCCGCCCCAATAAGGGTCCGTACCCGGTTGACCGTGGTAATGAATGGCCAATGCCTGGGGACCAACACTGGGCCATCCGCCTTCCGGGGCCTGAATAAAAATGGAGTCTCCTACTTGATCAAACCCCCAACTGTTGCCCTCCAATTGAACCGAATCGACCTCCATGGACCCCATGAGGTCAAACCAGAGGTTTTGCGCCCCCGGCTCGGTGGTTTCGAAATCGATGGTGGCCAATCCCGTGACTTGAAGTGACGATGCGGCTGTCACATCCAACTCCAAACCGTAATGAACCACATCGAAAGAGTCGCTCCTAGAAAGGGAGCCAGTCATGTCGAAATTTTCGGAAGAAGCCGCCCCGCCTCCAGACTGGGCTGCCAATGGCAAATGCACATGGCGGCAACCATGGTGCGACAAGTCTCGGGCCACCGTTCGGCGAAGTGGTGGGATTTCGGTTTCCGACTGCGCCAAAAAGCTGGCTGAAAATGCAGTAAAAACTGCCAACATCAGGGTGCGAAGCATGCCGGAAATTTACACCCTGTCTTTGAGCCGCCGCAGACCCTCCAAAGCCTGCCTTCACGATGAAC
>CALKHD010000146.1 GCA_938092195.1 uncultured Flavobacteriales bacterium
GAGGCCGAGTTGGAGCTGACATTTTTTGGTGACCGCGCATACCGACTGCTCATTTGTGGCCACCCTGTTTTGGGTGACCTGACTTTCCAAGTGCTCGACAGCCGTGGAAATGGCATCTATGACAGCTCAGACAAAGAGAGCAATCACTTTGATTTTCGGGTGGCCAACACTCAGCAAATGACGGTTCGTGTTCAAGTTCCAGAAACGGATGCCGTCATTCAGCACGAAGGCTGTGTGAGCATCATGGTCGGCTCCAAAGGCTGATTTTAGACCCCATTCAAAAAACGCCCGCCGGTTTCACCGAGCGGGCGTTTTTGCTTGGGTCAAACTCCCAATCACAAGAAGGCATCTACTGCTGCGCCGAATTCAGCGGGCTGCTCCGCATGCAGCCAATGCCCGGCATTGATGGACACGGCACTCAGGTCTGAAAAATGGCGCTGCAGGGCTTCCAGCCCTCGCCCCACCACATAATCAGATTGGGACCCATAAATGGCCAAGGTGGGCAGGTTCACTTGGCCCAAAGGCAGAAACGCGGTCATGTCCGCCAGGTGGCGCCTGAGGACGGGCAAGTTGTATCGCCAAGCGAACTGCTTGTCTTCATTCCGGAAGAGCCCCTTGAGCAAAAACTGCCGTACGCCAGCATCCGAAATTTGGAGGGCCAATTCAGAGTCAATGGATGACCGGCGGTCATGCTTGGCCAGGTCCAAGTCAGACAGGGCGTTGAACAAAGGGGTGTGATGCGGAGGATACGCGACGGGGGCCATGTCTGCGATGATGAGTTTTCCGCAGCGCGAAGGGTGCCGGTCGGCAAAATGCATCACGGTTTTACCTCCCATGCTGTGGCCAAGCAGGTCGACTTTGGTCAAACTCAGTTCGTCCAACGTATCCAACACATCCATCACCATGTCGGGATAGCTGTGGCTGGGGTGATGGGGACTGCGGCCGTGGTTGCGCTGATCCATCAGCACAACAGGCCGCTCAGCGGTCCATTTCATGGCCAAGGTTTGCCAATTGTCAGATGACCCCAGTAGCCCATGTAAAATCACCAAAGGGCGCGCTGTGGGGTCCGGGCGTTGGGCCGGAAGAAGGCGGTGGAATAGGACCATTCAGCTATGTGGACGCAGGGCCTCCTTGTATTGACCCACTGCATTTTGCAAGCCCACATAGAGGGCGTCGGAAATGAGGGCATGTCCAATGGAGACCTCTTGAAGGGGTTGAACGAGGCGCACGAAATCCGCCAGGTTGTCCAAATTGAGGTCGTGACCGGCATTCACGCCCAATCCAACTTGGTTGGCCAGCCGTGCCGCCGTGGCATAGGGTTGGGCTGCAAGTGAATGCCCATCGCGGTGGGCCACTGCATAGGCTTCAGTGTACAGCTCGATGCGGTCGGCGCCCAGATCAGCCGCAGCACGAATTCGTGCTTCATCGGTTTCCATGAACAAGCTGGTCCGAATGCCTGCCGCTTGAAAACGTCCCAAAACACCTTGCAGCAATGTGGATTCGGCAAGGGTATCCCAGCCGGCATTGGAGGTCAAAACATCGGGCGGATCGGGGACAAGGGTGACCTGTTCTGGCTTCACTTCGAGCACCAAATCCACGAAATCAGGGGATGGATACCCTTCAATGTTGAATTCCGTGTGTACCACAGGCCGCAATTTGCGGACGTCATCGTAGGTGATGTGGCGGGCATCTGGCCTGGGATGAACGGTGATGCCATCGGCCCCCCACGCCTGTATATGCTGGGCTGCGCGCACAGGACAAGGCGAATTTCCACCTCGGGCATTTCGCAGGGTGGCAATCTTATTGACGTTCACACTCAATCGCGTTGGGAAAGTTTCCATGGACGGGGGGCGGTTCTGCATAGGAGGGACGGCTAATTTCGCAAAAGACCCATCTTTTTGGGCGGTCAAGTCCATGCACGCAGGAAGCATCATCAATCAAGAGCTGATTTCGCTCGACCCGGGAGACACCTTGGAGAAGGCCCTCAGGGCCATGGACGAACTCAAGGTGGAGCATTTGCCCGTGGCGGCAGATGGCCGTTTCCTTGGTTTGGTGGCCGAACAGCACCTGTTGGACAAGGAAGGCGAGGCCGTCTTTTTGACCAATGTTCAGCTCATGCCGTTGATGGTGGCCCCTGGCCAGCATTTCCTGGAGGTGGTAGATGTGCTTTGCGAGGCTGATGTGAGTGTGGTGCCGGTGGTGGACGAGGGCATGCTCGTGGGCAGCATCGACCGCGCCCATTTATGGCGTGCCTTTCACCACAGCTTAACCCCGTACAGCGAGGGAAGCATTCTCACCTTGGAAATGCCATGGAAGGACTACAGCCTGGCTCAGGTCTCCCACAGGGTGGAGTCTGAAGGGGTGAAGATCATGCAGGTGCTGGTGTCCGACGGTTCCCAGCCCGAGAACGCAGAAGTGGCCCTCAGGCTGTCTTCTCGCGACATTGAAGGACTCATCGACTCCCTTCGTCGCCACGGGTACGAAGTCCGGGCGTTCTACCGCGCCGAGGAGTATGCAGAAGAAATGAAGGAGCGCATGGCTGCATTCATGCGTTACATGAACATCTGATTGAGCATGTCAAAAAGCCCCGCCATTCAATCTGTTCTCATTCATGGTCAGGCGCTGGACGCGCAGTCTCTGAATGAAGTTCAATTGGTTTTGTCGGCCTTGGTGGCCTCCGGTGTGGCCATATCGGTGACCGATTCATTCGCAGCCTTGCTGTTGGAGTGCGGCGTGGATGCCCCGCAATACGGCATTCAAAATGCCGCAGTCGATCACCGACCAGACATGATCCTTTCGCTGGGCGGGGACGGCACGGTTCTGGAAACCGCAGCTTTGGAAGCGGTGGAGGGAATCCCTGTGTTGGGCATCAATACCGGTAGGTTGGGCTTTTTGGCCCACCTCCCCCTGCAGGGCGCCTCAGAAGCCATGGCTTCCATCATGGCCGGTTCGTACATCGTCGAATCCAGGAATCGCCTCGAGATTGAATTCCTGGGGATGGACGTAGACCTCGGACGGTATGCCTTGAATGAGGTCACGGTGCACAGGAGGGATGTGGCGAGCATGATTCGCATTTCGGTTCATCGCGACGGGACATTTGTCAACCGATACTGGGCAGATGGCCTCATCGTTTCCACTGCCACAGGGTCCACGGCATACTCATTGAGCTGTGGTGGCCCCATTGTTCATCCCGACAGCAATGCGATTGTACTCAACCCCATTGCCCCCCACAACCTCAATGATCGCCCCTTGGTGATCCCTGCGGAGGGAACGCTCGAGATTCATGCTGAGGGGAGGGACGACCACTTGATGTTGACCTTGGATTCGAGGTCCCACAAGGTCAAGGCTCCCGCTCGGTTCAAGGTGCGCCCCGCGAGCCGGCCGTTTTTGTTGGTTCAATTGCCGGGCGTGGACTTCATTGAAACCGTTCGAAGAAAATTGCACTTTGGAATGGACGGCCGCGAAGGCCCTTCCAGCGCGGCACACGAAAACCCCACTGGTTCTCGTTAAGGCAGGACCTGAAGGCCATGAACTTCTCGATCCGTCTCCTCTCTCTCGTCTGTTTCCTGGCTTGCCTTGGACCCATTTCTGCGCAGCGAAAATTTGAGCAGAGCAAAACATTGGGGTTCACATTGGGTACCGGATACTACCTCGGCGAAATGAACCCCACCAGCCACCTCAAGGGTCGATTTCAGCCGGGTTATGGAGGGTTTCTTCGGTTCAACGTGAACCGCCGATTTGGTGTTCGAGCAGCACTCAACAGAACGACGTTGCTGTATTACGATTCCGACTCCAATGACCCTTGGTTGGTGAACCGAAACTTGCATTTTCGCAACAACATCACCGAGGGGTCTGTGGTGGCAGAATTCAACTATTCCCGGTATCAAATCGGAAACACCAAAGACCGGTTTGCGGCCTTCCTCTTTGCAGGCCTCTCCCTCTACAGCCACATGCCACAGGCCGAGATTGACGGCATATGGTACGAGTTGCAGCCGTTGGGCACGGAAGGACAAGGCACCAGTGATGGTGGGGAGCGCTATGCCACCACGGGTTTTGCTGTCCCGTTTGGGTTTGGGTTTAAGTTGAACTTGGGTCACTTCTCCGCACTCAATTTTGAATGGGGAATGAGGCGAACTTGGACCGACCACCTCGACGATGTGTCCGGCCTTTATGCGAGCTTGGCCGTGTTGGAAGAGGAGGCAGGTCCATTGTCCGAAATGCTTAGCGAGTCTCAAATCCAAAGGGAAGGAAGTTTAGAGGACCCCGACGGTCAAATGCGGGGCTACGGTGGATTGGATGATCGCTTTGCGGTGATGAACGTGTCGTTCACATTTCGCATCGACAAATCGCCAACCACGTGTTGGAACCGTTGACCATCTCTGCCGACAAGTGAAAAACTCCCAATCTCGCGCGTTCAAGGGGGTGCTACCTTGCACGTGAAGGCAGTAAGAGCCACCTTCGCCCGCTCGAGCTGACGCATCACCAAACCATGGTCGACAACCCTCACAACGCCAATTCCTTGCCGCATCACGTGGCAGTGATCATGGATGGCAATGGCCGTTGGGCGAGGCAGAGGGGAGAAGACCGGGTTTACGGCCATGCCCATGGTGTAGAGAGCGTTCGGGCCATCGTCCGCGAGGCAGGAGAACTGGGGGTCGAGTACCTCACTCTTTATGCCTTCAGCACAGAAAACTGGTCACGTCCTCAAGCCGAAATCAACGCCTTAATGGAATTGTTGGTCGACAGTTTGGCGGGGGAAGTCCAAGAACTGGTCAAAAAGGGGGTGCGCCTGCGCTCCACGGGAGCCATCGACAGCTTGCCCGAATCTTGTCGAGAGGCCTTGAAAGACGTAGAAGACCAGACTGCAGGCTGCACGGGAATCACATTGATTTTGGCCTTGAGCTACAGTGGACGATGGGAACTGACCGAGGCTGTCCGCAGCATTGTTCGATCGGGAACACCCGCAGAGGACATTGACGAGCAAACCCTTCGGGACCACATGAATTTGCCGGATGTTCCGGACCCTGAGCTATTGATTCGCACCAGCGGCGAGCAAAGGCTCAGCAATTTTCTTCTGTGGCAATTGGCCTACTCCGAGCTCCATTTCACATCGGTCATGTGGCCCGATTTTAGAGAAGACCACTTTCGAGCAGCCATCCATGAGTTCAGGGGCAGAGAGCGTCGGTTTGGCCGAACTGGTGAGCAGTTGACTCAAAACGCAGACGATGCGTCCAACCATTGATTTGACGATGAATCCAATGCGAATTTTGTTGCTTACCCTCGTCGCGTGTTTCGCGTCCCTCATCGGGTCGGGACAGACTGGGGAGTCCATCAACCTCGCGGTTCCCTCTGATTACCGCATTGCGGGCATCACCGTCTTGGGCGCCGAGTTCACCGACGTTCAAGCCGTCAAGCTGTTCACTGGACTGCGGGTGGGCGATGAGATCACCATTCCGGGCGACCGAATCAGTGAAGCCGTCCGAAACCTCTGGAATCAACGCCTCTTCAGTGACATTTCCATTGACTTGGCCGAGCGAAGAGGCGAAGACGTCTATCTGGTCATTCGGGTAGAAGAAATGCCCAGGCTCACCCAGTACGCGTTTTCAGGGGTGAAGCGCGGGGAGCAAGAAACATTGAGGGGGAAATTGGATCTGGTGCGGGGGCAAATCGTGAACGAGAACCTCAAGGTCACCACCAAGCGGATTTTGATTGACCACTATGTCGAGAAGGGCTTCTTTGACGCCAAGGTGGAGGTGACAAGCACCCAGGACAGCGTGCTCGAGAACGCGTCAAGGTTGGACATTGACATTGACAAAGGGGTCAAAATCAAGGTCGGAGAAATCCAGATTGCGGGCGCTGAGAACGTCACAGAAAAGTCCATCAAACGCAAAATGCGCAATGTTAAGGAACGGGCATGGTGGCGCATTTTCAAGGCATCCAAGTATCTGGAAGAGGAGTTCTCAGCAGACCTCGAAGCGATCGTGGCCCACTATCGAGAAGAGGGGTATCGAAACGCAAGGGTGAATGAAGACAGCCTGTACCGAACCCCGGAAGGCGATTTGGGCATCGCGATGTCCGTGGAAGAGGGAGGTCAATTCCATTTGAGGCAAATCACCTTTACCGGAAACATCAAATACACCACGGGTCAATTGGACAGCTTGCTGGGCTTGAAGCGCGGAGACCTCTACGACGTGGCTGAATTGGAGAAGCGGCTGTTCATGAACCCAAAGGGAATTGACCTGAGCACACTCTACAGTGACGATGGATACCTCACCTTTCAGGCCATCCCCGTGGAGGTGCGAGCAGAGCAAGACAGCATTGACTTGGAAATTCGACTGGTCGAAGGCAAGCAATTTCGCATTGGCCGCGTCGATGTTCGCGGCAATACCAAAACCAGTGACCATGTGATTCGGCGGGAAATCCGAACCATGCCAGGGGACCTGTTCAGCCGCACAGACGTGATGAGGACCCAGCGAGAGTTGAGCCAATTGAACTACTTCAACCCCGAGGCGTTTGGCATCAATCCGGTTCAGAACCCCGATGATGGCACGGTCGATATCGAGTACGTGGTGGAGGAGAAGCCCACCGACCAAATTGAGCTGCAGGGCGGCTGGGGTGGCGGCCGAATCGTGGGTTCCTTGGGCGTGACGTTCAACAACTTTGCCGTTGGAAAGGCGTTCAAAAAAGGGGCGTGGAGGCCCGTTCCGATGGGCGATGGCCAGCGTGTGAGCATCCGGGCCCAATCCAACGGCCTGTTCTTCCAGAGTTACAATGTGAGTTTCACCGAGCCTTGGCTTGGGGGAAAGAAGCCCAACTCGTTGACCGTGGCAGCGTGGCGGTCCATCCAGTCCAACGGCCAGCCAAAAAGGATAGATGGGGAAGACAACCCGTCTCGCCAGACCCTCATGATCACTGGAATTTCGGCTTCACTGGGTCAAAGGTGGAAGAAGCCCGACGACTGGTTCAGCGTCAATGCGGGCATCAGTTACCAGCGCTTCGACTTCGATCAATACAACAGCGGCCTGTTCAGTTTTACAGACGGCCGGTCCAACAACATCGCCTTGAATCTGGTGGTGAGCCGGAACTCGGTCAGCGACCCCATTTTCCCGGTTTGGGGCTCGGAAGTTCGACTGAACGTCAAAGCCACACCGCCTTACAGCTTGTTCCAACCTGGAAAAGATTGGACGGGTTTGAGCGATCAGGATCGCTTCCGTTTTGTGGAATACCACAAATGGAAATTTGTGGCCAACTGGTACACACCACTCACAACAGGCGGAGGGGAGAACCCCAAATCGCTGGTGCTGCGAACGTATTTCGGCGGAGGCTTGATCGGTCAGTACAACCGTCAAATTGGCCTGAGCCCATTTGAGCGTTTTTACCTCGGCGGGGTGTTCCTTAGTGGATACGTTCTCGATGGACGAGAGATCATTTCGCTTCGCGGCTACGACAACCTGTCTTTGACTGCCCCAGATCAGAACACGGGAGCGGGGGCCATCGCCAAGTACGGCGCCGAAATTCGCTACCCGCTTTCGACCAATCCTTCGGCGACCATTTATACCATGGCCTTTTTGGAGGCGGGCAACACCTGGCAGACAGGAGATGGGTTTGATCCATTCGACGTTTACCGGTCAGGTGGAGTCGGCATGAGAATCTTCCTTCCCATGTTCGGATTGCTTGGATTGGATTATGGTTGGCGCTTTGATGACGTCCCTTCACAACCGTCCATGGCACAAGGTCAGTTTCACTTTTCCTTGGGGATGAACATCGGAGATTTGTGAGTGTACGTGCGAATCATACCCACATGTGCGTTGTGCCCCTGAACGCCCTTATTTTCGCCTTTCCGAACGCCATGCGACTTCTCCGTTTCCTCCTGCCTCTCTTTATTCTGGCTGGCCCAATTCAGGCCGCTGCTCAGAAGTATGCCTATGTTGACACTGAGTACATCTTGCAGCATCTGCCAGAGTATGCAGAGGCCCAAAAGGAGCTGAATTCTTTGGCCTCAGGTTGGTTGGATGAAATCGAAGAGAAGTACGACGCCGCCAACCAACTGGAGGTGGCGTACCGTGCGGAACGCGTGCTGTTGACACCCGAAATGCGGAGGAAAAGGGAGGATGAAATCTCCGGCAAGCGCTCCGAAGGAACCGACATGCAGAAGGCCAAGTTTGGCGTCGAAGGAGAGTTGTTTCAAAAGCGTCAAGAGTTGATTCAGCCCATCCAAGAAGAGCTGTTTCAGGTGCTCAAAGATTTGGCCAGTCAACGCCAGTACATGGTGATTTTTGACAAAGCCAAAGACTCCAACATGTTGTACACCAACCCCAAGTACGACGTGTCTGACAGGGTCATCAAAGAGTTGGGATACACCCCAGGCGAGACCATTGAAGGAGAAGAGGAGTCGGAAGAGGAGAAAGGCACATCTCTCCAAGACCGCATGAACGACACATTGGACAAAGGCAAAAACAAAGTAAACGACCGCAAGGATCAAGTCATCAACCGCGCCAATTCTGGCATCAAGGGAGGTGGACGTCCCAAGCAATAAAGCCAGCACTCATCGCGCTGAACCCATTACGAATTCACCATGAAGCAGATTGTATCCTTTGGCCTGATGATGGCCGCTCTTCTTTTCTCCGTTCAAACTGAGGCTCAAGTCAAAGAGTCCCGCTTTGGTCACATCGACACGCAGGCACTCTTGGAGTCCATGCCCGAACGGAACAACATTCAAACCGAGATTGAGTCCGCAGCAGGAGAATACGAGCAGGAGATTTTGCGCATGCAGGGAGACCTGGAAGGCAAAGTGGCCGAGTATCAGCAGAAAGCCGAATCTTGGCCCGTCGCCATCCGCAGCCAAAAAGAGCAGGAAATCACCCAAGACCAGCAGGGATTGGAGCAGTTTTATGCCACCGTTCAACAAGAGTTGGGCCTTTTGGAGCAGAGTCTCCTTGAGCCCATGATTGAGCGCGCGCGCAAGGCCATCGAAGAAGTGGGCACTGAAGAGGGGTTCACGTACATCTTCGATACCTCCACAGGCTCTACCGTTTACAATGGGGGAGAAGATGTCCTTGACCTGGTGAAGGCCAAGCTTGGCCTCTGAGGCACCCATCGGCATTTTTGACTCGGGCATAGGCGGCCTTACGGTTGCCCATGCCGTGTCCCTTGCGTTGCCCAATGAGCGTCTCCATTACTTTGGAGACACTGCGCACATGCCCTATGGTGACCGTTCTCCGGAGTTGGTCAAGTCATGGTCTTTGCGCATCGCAGAGCACTTGTTGGATTCGGGCTGCAAAGCCATCATCATCGCCTGCAATTCAGCCTCTGCTGCGGCGACATCGGCGGTCGCTTCTGCTGTGGGGCCCAGCGTCCCGGTGATTGATGTGGTGAACCCTGTGGTGTCGGCTGTGGCCAAGGGCAGCGCGAGGCGAATCGGCGTGATTGGAACGCGGGCCACCATCGGAAGTGGGGTATACGGGCGGGCTTTGAGCATTGCCATGGAACAAGAAGGCTCCGCAGGCCGGATCGAAGAATGGCCCACGCCTTTGTTGGCCCCTTTGATTGAAGAAGGATGGCACGATCACGCGCTGATGGAGCCGGTGATTCAATCTTACATCGATGCGGCTGGCTGGGATTTGGAGGGCCCCGATGCCTTGGAGGCCCTGATTCCGGGATGCACCCATTACCCGCTCGCTTTGTCGGCGTTGGAACGCGTGTTGGGGAAAGGTGTGGCGTTGATCGATGGCCCGAGCATTGTGGCACAAGAGGTCAAAGCCAGATTGGATGCCGTGAATTTGACGGCTGGACCCTCAGGGCAAGAGAAAAAACATCGTTTCGCCGTCAGTGATTTGACCGCATCATTCGCGCGGTCTGCAGAGCGCTTTTTTGGCTCCGACATCGACCTTCAGCACGATCCCCTTTGGGGCTGAGGGATCTTCAACCTTCTTCGAACCAGCCGGCATAGACCCGGTACCTTTCGGCGGTGGCTGCAAGGTGAGTTTTTAGGGAGTCATCGACCTCTTTCACCTTGCGAGCAGGAACCCCTGCCCACAGCTCTCCCGGTCCGATTTGAGTGCCTTCCAAGACCACAGCTCCAGCGGCCACAACCGCTCCACTGCCCACCACAGCCCGGTCCATCACCACAGCGCCCATCCCAATCAAGGCCCCCGACTCGACCGTGCACCCATGTACAATCGCGTTGTGTCCGATGCTGGCACCATCGCCAATGGTCAAGCTGGTCTTTTCCCAAGTCCCGTGGAGCACAGCGCCGTCTTGCACATTGACTTGGTTCCCCAATTGGATGGAGCAAACGTCACCACGGACCACTGCCCCAAACCAAATGCTGCAGTCTGCGCCTGTCACCACATCGCCCACCACGGTGCAATTGGGGGCCAGCCAAGTGCGCTCGCCAAAGCGGGGTTGAGATCCGCGAACAGGCAAAATGACAGGGCCCGAAGGCGTGGAGGAATGATTCATGGGTGAAAATTAAAGGTCCAAGGTGAACGCGCCATGGGGTGGCTACAGCTCATCCAGGCCTTCACATAAATGGGGCTGTCCCCGGTGCAAAGAGATGGCTTCCACCAAGTCGGGAATCTCCACGGATTTCTGTTCTCGAAGGTCTGCAGATGTTCTGGCCATCCTGAGGATGCGGTGGTGGGCACGCGCACTGAGCTCGAGCCGTATCGAGGCTTGTCTGAGCCATTTTCTTCCCTCTGAGCAAAGTCGGGTCAGATCGCTGAGGTTTTGGCCGTCAAGGCGGTGGTTGGGCATCCCATTGGGATTGCGCTGTCTCTGGATTTCCCTGGCCTTGTATACTCGCCTTTGAAGCCGCTGGGCAAGACGTGTTCTTTGGACGAGCTCTTGGTCCTCTTGTTCGGCATCCAAGGGCACCATCAAATGTGGATCGACGGGTTCAATGTCGAGGTGGATGTCCATGCGGTCAAGCAAGGGTTGACTGATCCGCTGCAGGTAGCGCCGACGCGCATGTTGACTGCAAGTGCACAGCCTCCTTCGCTTGGGATCTGGGCTGTAACGGCCGCAAGGACAGGGATTCATCGCGGCAATGAGCTGAAAGTCGGCCGGGAATATGACCGAAGCCCGAGAACGGCTGAGGGTCATTTTTTTGGACTCCAACGGCTGCCGCAAAACCTCCAAAACGGGACGGGACATCTCGGCCAATTCATCCAAAAAAAGAACGCCGGCGTGGGCCAGGCTGATTTCTCCTGGTTTAGGGTCAGCACCGCCACCCACCAATGCTACGCTGGAAATGGTGTGATGCGGGCTTCGAAAAGGCCTTTCCAGAATGATGTTGGAATGGTCCATGGCGTGCTGCGGGCGCAATGAGTGGATGCGGCTCACTTCAATGGCTTCCCGGAGGCTCATGGGAGGCAGCAACCCAACCACGGCTTGTGCGAGCAAGGTCTTCCCCACCCCAGGTGGACCCACCATACACACGTTGTGTCCCCCGGCTGCAGCCAGAGACATGGCCTCAATGGCGCGCTCCTGGCCTCTGATTTGAACCAATGGGGCCAAGGAGGTTTGAGCCTTCTCCTGGATCAAGGCGTCCAGGTCACATGTGGCTGTGTTCAACGGCCGCTTTCCTTCTAAGTGGTCCAGGACTTCTCGCAAATGAGCGGCGGCGTAAACCTTCACTTCGCCAAGCATGGCCGCTTCTGTGGCTGACTCTTTCGGGAAAATGACCGCTTGGATCTCGGAAGGTTTTGCCGCTTGAGCCAATGCAAGTGCACCTCGGATGGACCTCAATTGGCCATCCAGCGCCAATTCACCCATGGGAAGAAGGTTGGAAAGCCAAGAAGGGTCGATTTGTCCCGACGCGGCCAAGATGCCCAAGGCCAATGGCAAGTCATAAGCGGCCCCTTCTTTGCGCAGCCCTGCCGGTGCAAGGTTGATGGTGATCCCTTGACCTGGCCAGCGGTAACCCAGGTGCTCTATGGCGCTTTTGATGCGCTGTTGGCTTTCGCGAATGGCGCTGTCTGGAAGGCCCACCATCAGAAAGTGGATGCCTCGGTCCACCCGAACTTCCACAGTGACAGGCACAGCATCAACCCCCCGCAGAGCGGCAGCATGCAGTCTAACCAGCATGAAAGGCCTTTAGGCGCAGTTGGCCTCGATGTGGTCAATGAAGGCGTGGATGCACTTGATATGCACCTCTTGAATGCGGTCTGCGTAGCCATTCCATGGCACGCGAACTTCTGCATCGCACAGGGCGGCCAATGCGCCGCCATCTTTTCCGGTCAGTCCAACCACGGTCATGCCGGCTTCTTTGGCCGCCTTGGCGGCGCGAATCACGTTGGGCGATTGGCCTGATGTGGAAATGGCCAACAGGGCATCTCCAGGTTGCCCCATCGCTTCAATGAACCGGGAAAACACTTGGTCATAGCCATGGTCGTTGCCCACACAGCTGATGTGAGAGGGGTCAGAAATGGAAATGGCTGGAAGGGCCTTGCGGTCGTCCCGGTAACGGCCCGTCAACTCTTCAGCAAAATGCATGGCATCGCACATAGAACCACCATTGCCGCAAGAGATGATCTTGCCACCCCCCGAGATGGCCTCGGTGAGGGCGAGAGCAGCTGAGGAAACCGCCGCTATGTGAGCCGGATTTTCGAGGAAAGCCGAGAGCACGTCCCGGGCCTCTTCAAAGTGCTTTCTGATGCGTTGAGCGTTGTCCATGTGGGCAAGGTGGTCCGTGCAAGCTAAGGTTTGACAGGGGATGTGCAGTCGTGTTCGTTGGGTTCACTGCCGCATTTCGAACGTACCCCGGGGATCACTTGCGCTTTTCGAATTCCTGCAGTCCCTCCTTCAAGAAGGCCACAAACTTGTCGACATCAGGGTCATAGCCCACGCCTTCTCCAAGAGCCTCACCGTCGTGATCGAGCATGACATAGAAGGGCTGTGCATTGGTGCCAAAGCGTGATGCCTGCAAGTAGGTCCACTTGTTTCCGACGGTGCGCACTCGGAAGTCCTTCCCGCCAAATTGCTCCACGCGCTGCTCGCTTTCTGGAAGGGCTTTGCGCTCATCGACATACAGGGAGATCAATACAGTTTCTTCGGTGAGGTAGCGCACCACTTCGGGGTTGGGCCAGACCTGCTCCTCCATTTTGCGGCAGTTCACGCAGGCCCATCCTGTAAAGTCCAGAATCACCGGCTTCCCCTCTGCTTTCGCAGCGGCCAGCCCTTCATCGTAGTCCCTAAACCGGGCTTCAACGTGACCTGAAGCCGAATGGTCCCCATCAGCGGACCCACCAATTCCTCCAGCACTTTCGGCATAGAACATGGGAGGAGGGAACCCAGAAATGAGATTCAGGGGTGCGCCCCACATTCCGGGAAGCATGTAGATGGCCAAGGCCAAGAACACGGTGCCCAGTCCCCATCGGCCCACACTCATTCGTTCGAGCTTGGAGTCGTGCGGAAAGCGAAGGCCACCATAGAGGTACACGGCAATGCACAGGGCCACCGCGATCCAGATGGCGATGAAGAGTTCACGCTTCAGCAAACCCAATTGCAGCACCAGGTCGGCATTGGACAAGAACTTGAACGCGAATCCAATTTCAAGCAGGCCCAGGACCACCTTGACACTGGTCAACCATCCACCACTTTGTGGCAGGGAATTCAACCATCCGGGGAAGGCACTGAACAGGGTGAATGGAATGGCCAAGGCCAAGGAGAAGCCAAACATGACGGCGATGGGGCCGCCGTAATTGCCCGTGGCCGCTCCGGCCAAAGCACTTCCCACGAGAGGGCCTGTGCAGCTGAAGCTCACAATGGCCAATGTGGCGGCCATGAAGAAAATGCCAATCAACCCTCCACGGTCGGCTTGGGCATCCATTTTGTTGGCCCAGCTGGTGGGCAGTTGAATTTCAAATGCCCCGAGAAAACTGACGCCAAAGACCACCAGAAGCAAAAACAAGCCGATGTTGAAGTAGGGATCGGTCGAAATCAGATTCAAGACGTCCACCCCGAAAACAGCGGTCAGCACCAGCCCAAGACCAGTGTAAATAAAGATGATGCTGGCGCCGTAAATCAAGGCGTTTCGAATGCCCTCAGCTCGCGTCTTGGATTGCTTCGTGAAGAAGCTGACCGTCATGGGGATCAAGGGGAACACGCACGGCGTAAACAATGCGGCAAAGCCCAAACCCATGCCGAGTAAGAAGAGCACCAACAGTCCGTCGTCGCCCGACTCATCGCCTTCGGGGGTGCTGGCTTCGTCCCCATCGGCGCAGAGTTCCGGCTGGCTCGAGTTGGGAGACGCGTCGGTCAAATTCACTTCAAATTCCACATCGGGAGGAAAGATGCATTTGCTGTCATCACAGGCCATGTAGGTCAGGATTCCGGCCACAGACTCCGGCTTGTCTCCGGCCCAGCTGAAATCAAGGGCCCACCTGGCTTGGCCTGCGAAACTCTTGACTTCTTTGTCGAAGTTGGGGTCGAAATGCACTTCAGGGGTGCATTCCGATGCCAGAGCAGGAGCATCAATGCCCTCCGAGGTCAACACAATTCCAGTGGGAATGGGGCCGTCCAAGGGGTCGTTGTCTTGGCTGTATACATGCCACCCCTCTTCAATGTCTGCCGTGAAGACCAGGGTCATGCCTTGGCCTTCACCGGCGTACAAAGCGATGTCCCATTGCACGGGGTCGTAGATGCCCATGGGGGCGTCTTCGTCTTGGCTTGAGAAGTCTGTTTGTTGCCCACTGGACCCGCCACAATAATCCGGCTTTGCGCTTTCGGGTTTGAGGTCAGCCAAGGCCAATTCAAAGTCCACGTCTTCCGGGGGAAGACACTTGCTCTCATCGCACACCATGAAAGTCACATAGCCCTTCACTGTGGACGGAATGGCCCCTGGGAACGAGAGGGTGTGCACCCAATGGACGTCTTTCTCGAAGTAGAGAAGGTCCATCATGAAGTTGGGGTCGTATTCCAAGTGTGGCTCGCACTCAGCGGCGACAGAGTCAGCGGTGGTCACCCCTTCCGTTTCAATGGTGAACGAAGTTGGAATGGGTCCATCGAACGGATCCAGCAATTGGCTGTAAACATGCCAACCTTCTTCGACGGAGGCATGGAAGTCCAAATCGACAGTGCCGTCGCCATTGTCGTACATCGAGAAATCCCATTCGACGGGGTCGTGGATTTGTGCAGACAGAGGCGCTTGAAGGCAAGCCGCCATGACGAGGACGAACCAGGGGAGGAGATGCAGGGGCTTCACGGACACGGTGCTTTGCGGGCGCGAAAGATAATGCGACAAGCCGCGTCCCGTCCGGTGAACCGGGCCAATGCTTGCCAATCCATCAAAGAATGACCCTGGCAACAGGGATTCAGAGGGCGATTTCTTGGCCGTGTTTCAGGCCAAAGCGCCTTCGGAACCAAGCGGCACCGGCATAGACCAATGGGGTGTCGACAGCAGCCACCAACACCTTAAATCCAAAGCCATTGATGAGGAGAGCCCCAAAGAGCCCCCATTCAATTTCGCCCACCAAACACAGAAGCACCAGAACCACCACGGTGTCTACAAACTGAGACGGGATGGTCGACAGGTTGTTTCGCACCCACAGCATTCTACCGCCCGTTCGGTGCTTCCAAAAGTGAAAGATTCGGACGTCCAAAAATTGAGCAATCAAGTAGGCCGACATGGACGCGCCCACCGCCAAAACCGTCTGGCCAAAGACGTGGTCAAATTCGCTGTCTGTGACCGGTGACCAACCTGTGGCTGGGACGGCTCCTGCAGCCCAAATGACCAACAGGGTCAAGACGGACGCGGCCAACCCCGCCTTCACCACGTCATTGGCCCGCCGCTTTCCAAACACCTCGGAAATCATGTCGGTCACCAGAAAGGTCAACGGGTATGGAAGCAGGCCCACACTGGCTTCGAATGTGTAGCCTACGCCGGGCATGGACCAAGCAAAGAACTTGCGGAATGCCAGGTTGCACGTGACCAAGCTGGCCACGAACAAGGCGGCCAGAATCAAATACAGGACCAATGCGAGTTCGCGGTCTTTCTCTGACGCGGGGCGCAAGGGCGATGCCACAAATGGCGTGTCGTTTTGGAGGGGCATTCGGGACACCAAATCTAATGGGGAACCCACTTCAGGCGAAGTACCCACCCATCGGGATCAGGAGGTGATGGCATGGCCACATCGCGGTGGATTCTGTGCCCCACAAGCCAGGCAATTCGACCGCTGGCCTCGCAAACCACCCAGGCTTTTTTTCTTTCGCTGTGGTCGACTTTGCGTTGCGTGAGGATGTCGGAAACCTTTTGGTGTCCAGACATGCCAATGGGGACCATGCGGTCCCCCTCCTTCCATGGCCGAACCGTCAGCGGCAATTCCAATGCCGAATGGGACAGCTGTGCGCTGTTTTCATCGGGGTCAATGGTCGGGTTGGACCCTTGCAAGGACCAGGTCAGCCTGCCGTTGGGCACAGCGAGTTCCCCCGAGTCATTGGACTCGGGCAGGGGAGACCAAGATTGGCCATGGGAAATGGAGGCCGTCAGGGGTTTTGCCATCAAGCCGGAACGCTCTCGAACCAAAACGTGGCTGGCGGATTCAACTTGGGCACCCACCTCCGCGCTTGGACCCGCCAGGTGAAGCAGCGCATCGATTTGCCGAGCGCCAACCCCGAAAGGCTCTCCCCACATGGACAGCAATTGCCTGGGAGAGGGGGCGTTTTCAATCGCAGCCAACGGAAGCACATCCTGAGGCGAGTGGTCCAGAAGCGCTTGGGAATGGGTTCGCCATTCTTTGGCCAATTCTCCGTGGCGTTTCATGCCAGAAGACCAGCCCGGCCGAAGGTCATCGAGCAGGGGGATGAGCTCATGACGGACGCGGTTCCGAAGGTGAGCTGGATCTTGATTTGAAGGGTCTTCTTTCCATTCGACGCCTGCGTCCACCAGAGAGGCCACAAGTTGAGCTCGGGTGGCGTTCAAAAAAGGACGACCCACGGCAAATCCGCGCTGCCGAGACCAGTCAGTCATGCCCGTCCAAGCTTCAGCTTTGCTGCCCCGGAGCCAATGCAGCAGTTGGGTCTCCCTTTGGTCATCTGCATGGTGACCGGTGAGCACAATTCCCCGGTTTCCGACCACTTCTTCAAACCACCCATAACGTTCTGCTCGGGCGGCGGCCTCCAATCCTTCTCCTCGCTCTTTGGCCCGCTGCGCCAAATTCATGGCGACATGGGTTTTGCATTCCAACTTCAGTCGGGCAGCTTCAGATTCCACAAAAAGCCGGTCGGAATGGGACCCATCACGCAATCCATGGTCCACGTGAATCACCCCCAGCTTTTCATGAACGGCATGGGCGGCCAAAAGCAGTGCCATGGAGTCCGCTCCGCCAGACACGGCCACCCACACTTTTTGATGGGCTGCCACACCTTCACGGTCAAGCAAGGACTGAACCGCCTCTGTCAACATGGCGCGCTCATCTGGCATGTTCTGGTGGCGTTGCTTTTTCTGTTGGCGCGGCTGATTGCGAAGTTTCTGCGGCGCTGAGCGCATCCAACACTGCCCGGGCCTTCAACTGGGTCTCGGTCCACTCGGCCTGTGCTGTGGCCAGCGCGGTGATGGCGCCGCCAACATGGACGCTCCACCTTTTGTCCGCAACATCGACCAGGGCCGTTCGGATGACGACGTTGAGGTCAAAGTTGCCGACTCCGCCACGGCCATCGGGGTCGGCCCAACCCAGGGTGCCTGAATAGAGGCCCCGCGAAACGGGCTCCACCTCAGCGGTGATTTCCATGGCGCGAATCTTGGGGGCACCCGTCATGCTCCCCATGGGGAAGGAGGCGTGCAGGATGTCTGAAAAACCGGCATCGGGCCGGACTTCGCAGGTCACGGTCGAGATCATTTGATGCACATTTCTAAAGCTGTACACTCCGCACAATTCTTCCACGTGGACGGAACCTTTGCGCGCGACTTGGCTCATGTCGTTGCGAACCAAGTCGGTGATCATCACGTTTTCTGCCCGCTCTTTGGCGTCGTTTCGAAGGGCTTCCGCAATGGCGCGGTCGCGATTCGGGTCGGCGTCCCGAGGAGCGGTGCCCTTGATGGGTTGCGAAATGAGGCGGTCTCCTTCGCGGCGAAGGAATCGCTCTGGACTGGCGCACAGAATGTCGACCGAGTGCCACTTCATCCAAGCCGAAAAAGGGGCCGACGTGGCTTCGACCAGTCGCTTGAACCCTTCGGCTGCCGACCAATCGCCATCGAGTCGCCCCGTGATTTCGCGGCAGAGGTTCAACTCATAAATGTCTCCCCTGCGGATGTGCTGCTTCACACGATCGAAAGCGGCGAGGTAGGCCGGGGCATCCAACAAGCTGGCTCCCGTTCGTTGAGCGGGCCGAGTGGGGTCAATCGACAAAGCTGCTGTCAGTGCCCGTTCTGCCTTTTGAACCAATGCGGCATCGCACTTCACCAGCCATTCGAGCTCAGCTTCAGGCCCGAGGCCGCAAAAAGAAAGCACCCCTTGAGGCTCCACCCAATGCACCACGGGCAGCTGAACGGCCGTTGGGCCCTGGGCGGGCAAGTCCAAGAGGGGATGGGCCTGAAGTTGGTCGTACCCAATCCAGCCAAAACAACGGCCTTGGGCAGAGCCCACAAAGTCAGAAATCTGAGCGTAGGCATCTGGACTGGCGCTGTCGAGGGTCAAGGACCGCTTTTCGCCCAACAGCAGAAGTCCGCAAACCTTTTCAGAACGCGCGGCGTCCAGCAGCAGCCAAGGCTGATGGTCGGACAAGCTGTCCAAGTTGGGCACAGGCCCGAAGGTGGAGTTCGCTGTGGGGTTCACCCCTCAAAGATGGCGCTGGATCAAGGCAGTCACCGCATCGGCCCAATCGTCTTCGGCATTGAGGCTGGGCACCAAGTCCAAGTGCTCTCCACCGTGCTCCTCAAAAATCTCGACGTATTCCTCGCCAATTTCAACGGTGGTCTCCAAGCAGTCGGCCACAAAAGCAGGCGAAAACACCAAAAGCTTTTTGTCGCCGGCCTTGCCCCGTTCTTCAATGACCTTGTCGCTGAAGGGAGTCAACCATTTCTTGTCCAATCGACTTTGGAAAGAGACGGTATAGCGGTCTTCGGGGATGCCCAATCGCTTGACCAGCTCCCGCGTTGTGGCGTAGCAAGTGGCTTTGTAGCAATACTTGTTTTCTTCGTTGATCTCGTCCTCGCAGGAGTGATTGGCACAGCGGCGGTCCTCGTAAACCTTGTCCACCTGACGGGTGGGAACCCCGTGGTAGCTGAACAAAATGTGATCGTAGGCGTCGAGGTCAAACTGGCTGGCCCGGCGCTCAAAACAGGAGAGGTATCCCTCGTCATCCCAGTATTGGCTCACCATTCTCACCTCCGGAATCACATACCACTTGGAAAGGAGGCGCATGGCCTCTTCGTGGGTGCTGCCCGTTGTGGCCGAAGCATACTGGGCATACAGGGGCAAAATGAGCACCCGGTCATACCCTTGCTGCCTCATCTCCTCCATCACCACTGGCATCCCCGGGTTTTGGTAGCGCATGGCAAAGTGGACATGCAGCTCGCCGAGTTCGGGGTGCGATTGAGACAACTGGGTACAGCGTTCCTTCACCTTTCGGGTCAAGTCTTGGCCGTGAATCAAGAGTGGCGAACCAGCGTCGGTCCACACTTTCTTGTATTCCCTCGAGCTGCTGAACCGACGCAACGGAGAAATGATGCCGCGCACCAAAATCTGCCTGAGAATCCAAGGGATGTCAATGACCCTTGCATCGGTGAGAAATTCGGTCAGATAACGACCCACGGCTGCGGGCCTTGGGTTGTCTGGGGTGCCGAGGTTGACAAGGAGAATGCCAGTCTTCATGAACGTTCGTTTCGGTGGTCAGAAATCAACAACGCACCGGCGTTGGAGTTCGCTCGTGGGTTCAGATGTGCAAGGCGCGGTCGCCAGTGGCAGCCAGGGCCGCCTCTTTCATGGCCTCTGTGAAAGTGGGGTGGGCATGGCTCATTCGGCCAATGTCTTCTGCAGAGGCCCTGTATTCCATGGCGACCACAGCTTCGGCAATCATGTCTGCAGCCCGAGGTCCACAAATGTGGACGCCGAGGATTTCATCGGTGTGCGCGTCTGCCAAGACCTTCACCACCCCATCGGTGTCCATGGAGGCCCGTGCACGGCCGGACGCCTTGAATGGAAAGCTTCCGGACTTGTACTCCACCCCCTCTTCTTTCAATTGCTCTTCGGTGCGACCAACGGAGGCCACTTCCGGCCAAGTATAGACCACCCCGGGGATGAGGTTGTGGTCGATGTGAGGCTTTTGGCCTGCCATGTGCTCCACGGCATAAATCCCCTCTTCTTCTGCCTTGTGGGCGAGCATGGCCCCTTTGACCACATCGCCAATGGCGTAAATGTGAGGCTGTGCTGTGCGCAGGTGACCATCGACTTCGACACGGCCTCGATCATCCAGTGCCACGCCCGCTTTGTCAAAGGACAAAGCTTCGGTGTACGGCTTCCGTCCCACGGCCACCAGGCAGTAATCGGCTTCCCACGCGACTTCTTCTCCTTTTTTGTTGTCGGCTTTCACAATCGCCTTGTCTCCGGAGTTGACCACTTCTTTGACGCCATGAGACAAATGGAACTTGACCCCAATTTTCTTCATGGAGCGCTGCAGCTCTTTGCCCATGGTTCGGTCCATGGTGGGAATGATGGCGTTTTGATACTCCACAACGTGGACTTCGGTGCCCAAACGGGCATACACAGAGCCCAATTCCAATCCAATCACGCCACCGCCAATGATGACCATGCTTTTTGGCAGAGCGGGAAGTTCCAAGGCCTCCGTGGAGGTAATGATGCGCTCCCCATCGAGCTGGATGAAGGGCAAACTTGCCGGTTCTGAGCCCGTGGCAATCAGCACTCGATCGGCGTGAACTTGAGACGGCTTCCCGTCCTTGGATGTGACTTCAATGGTGTGGGCATCCACAAAGGCCCCAGTTCCATGAAGCACTGTGATTCCGTTTTTCTCCATCAGGTAGTCCACCCCGGCCACCGTCTGGTCCACCACTTCTTGCTTTCGGGCAATCATGCGGGGAAAGTCAATGTTCAATGACCCCACCTGAATGCCGTGGATGTCAAATTCTTTGCTGGCTTTCAGGTAATGCTCGGAACTGTCGAGCAAGGCCTTGGATGGAATGCAGCCCACGTTGAGGCAGGTTCCGCCAAGTGTGCCGCGTTTCTCGATGAGTGCGGTTTTGAATCCGAGTTGAGCGCCACGGATGGCGGCGACATATCCGCCGGGGCCGGCGCCGATGATCACGAGATCGTACTTGTCCATGAGGGGAGAACGGGTTGGGGTGCGAAGGTAATTCGGCATCTCCGTGACAACAGCATGGGTTCGCCTGAGTTGTCTTTCCTTTGCCGGCTCTTCCATGTGGTCTCGGTTCGCAACGTTTATCCTGAGGGGACGCCTCCCCATTCTGATCATCCTCGCATTGGTGACAGCCGGAATGGCCACGCGCATTGACGAGCTCGGAATCACCTACAAGTTTGGGGGGCTGCTGCCCGAAGATGACCCTTCATTGCTGGCGTACAATTCGTTTCTCGACGAGTTTGGAGAGGAGGGAAATGTGGTCGCATTGGGCATCCAAGACCCCCGTTTGGACTCCATCGATGTCTTTCAAGCTTGGTGGGAGTTGGACTCCGCTCTGCGGGCAGTCCGCGTTCCTGTAGACAGCCTTCGCCCCGACGGCACCCCTTGGGAGGTTCAGGTGGTGGACAGCGTTTTTGGATACAGAACGGCGGTGGAATTGGTCCGTCGGGACAACCCCAAGTCGTTTGTCATGACCCCTGTTTTCGAGAGCAAGCCTCGAGATCAACAAGGCCTGGACAGCTTGTTGCAGCGGCTTAGAAGTCTGCCGTTTTACGAGGGTTTCCTGCACACAGAGGGGGGAGCGACCATTCAAATGGTCTACGTCAATGCGCCCTTGTTCAATTCGGAAAATCGAGGACGTTCGGTCGAGCTTTTGGTCGAAGAAGTGGAGCGCTTTGAGGCCAAAACCGGGGTCGAAGTGCACGTTTCAGGACTGCCTTACATCCGCACGGAAGTCACCACCAAAATCAAGGGAGAGCTGGGGCTGTTCATCGGCTTGGCCGCCTTTGTGACAGCGTTGCTGCTGCTGCTCTTCTTCCGAAACCCAGTCGTCATGGCCGTGTGCATGCTGGTCGTGGGAACAGGCGTTGTGTGGTCCTTGGGCAGCATCGTCTTGTTTGATTACAAGCTGACCGCTCTGATGGGGTTGATTCCCCCGTTGATGATTGTGATTGGGGTTCCCAATTGCATTTATTTGGTCAACAAATACCACGCTGAATTCAAGCGCCACGGCAACAAGGGCTTGGCCTTGACTCGGATGGTCAAAAAGGTGGGCAATGCCACCTTCATGACGAACGCGACCACGTCTCTGGGCTTTGCTGCGTTCATGTTCACCACCAGCGATGTCCTGAGGCAGTTTGGGGTGATTGCTTCGGTGAACATCTTGTCCATGTTCGTCATTTCGTTGCTGATCATTCCCACGGTGTTCAGTTGGCTTCCTTCCCCCAGAGAGAGCCAAGTCCGGCACTTGGACAGGCGTTGGGTTTTCTTGGTGGTGAGTCGCCTGGAAAGGGCCGTGAGTCATCACCGCAGGGCGGTTTACATCACAACATTGGCCGTCCTGTTGATCGGTGGATTTGGCATTTCCTTGGTGCGTGTCACGGGAAACATATCGGGTGATTTGCCACAGGAAGACGCGATTTTGGCCGACTTAAAATGGTTCGAAGACCGGTTTGGCGGGGTGATGCCATTCGAAGTCATGGTGCGGACCGGGAAGCCGGGCAAGGTGACCCAGTTGGCCTTTTTGAAAAAGGTCGAGCGGCTGCAGAATGTGCTTGCGGAAGAGCCACAGCTTTCCCGCTCGATGTCCATCGTGGACGGATTGAAGTTTGCCAAGCAGGGGTTTTTCGGAGGAAATCCGAGTCGGTATGCGCTCCCATCTAGGAGGGAGCAGAGCTTCATGGGGCCATACCTCAATGGATCTTCAGGATCGGGCATCGACGGCGGTGGAAAGTTCTTGGACAGTGCCAAGACCAC
>CALKHD010000147.1 GCA_938092195.1 uncultured Flavobacteriales bacterium
TCGCCGACGCGTCCGAAAAGCAGCACGACATTTTTTACCGCAGCATGACCACGCGCGAGGACGCCGATTCCTTTATGGGCTACGTGAAACTCAGAAGATGGAACGGATCGCCTTTGGACGGGCCGTTTTTGGAGCGATTAGACGACATCGGGTTTTGGCACAAAGCCTACGCCACGCGGTTGGGCTACCGCATGGAGGACGACAGCGTGCTCACCGCGTGGATCCACGCCGAAATTGGTGAGGTGGAGTGACCCACATTTAAATCATGTCGCCTCGCTGCTGACGTATTGGACGTAGAGGTCTTTTGGGGCGCGGTCGAAGTAAGCAAAGAGGGCTGGGCACAGCCAGAACTCGAAGGGGGCGTCGGGCGTCATGTCGGCGGTGCTGTATCGGCTGCCGCCGAATTCCGGGCCGATGCAGGTGGCGTGCAGCGCAAAGCCCGGAATGGGTGACGAAGAGAAGTTGACCGTACAACGGTCGATGCTGTCATCATCGCAACGCCCGCTGATGACGTCGAAAACGTCGTCGGCGCCACAAACCAAGGGCTCTACAAAAATATCTCGGCGCTCATCGTCGAACACCCATTGGCCTTGGTGGCGATAAAACGTGAGCGTGAAGATGGCGTTGCGTCGGGCACGATTTGACGTTCGTTTTCTCGAAAAAAGCAGGGGGGAATTCTTCATAAAGCAAAGGTCCCTCCACCCCCAATTCAAGGGCGATTCTCATCAAGGTTGACAAACCTCAGTGCCGCATGCGTTGAAACTGATCAGCAGCCGCCGCCGTTATAGTGGATGTACATCCGGGTGCCGTCGGGGGAGCGTTCGGTGATGAAGCTTTCGCTCATTGGAGAGAAGTCCACGTAAAACCCCTCCGGGGAGATCCTTAAGCTGTCGAATCCGAGGGAGCTCAGGAAACGCAAGAGGTTGTTGGACACCACATAAAAATCATCAGGGGTGTCAAGGGGAATGTCTACGGTGACCCCGAATTGGTATTTGCCGTCGTACCAATGCTTGACCACCACTCCGTCCGCATAGCCGCGAAATGTCTTGGTGGCCATGCCCTCTTCGCGCTGCTCGATCTCCAGCACTTCCTCCCACAGCAAATCTGTATCCGGCCGGGCAAAACGGCCTTCTGGCGCAGCTTCAGTCGGCGGGGCTGGCGCCACGTAAAAAGACGCGAAATCAAACGGTGGACGCTCGCTCAAAAGCCCAGCAAACACATACCCCTCGCCGCCATCAAAGGCGACCTGGACAAAGGGCGCACGAAGCGCATATGTGGGCAATTCCAATGTCCTGCTCTTGGCACTGAAGGTCGATGCAAAGTTCAAATCCACGGAGAGCGCTTCGGTTCCCTCTTGGATCACCGTAACCGCATCTCCCCATTGAAGTTGGCCCACCACTTCACTTCCCACACGCGGTGCGGAACGAACATTCAATGGGACCCAACAATTGGAATGGACCTGGCCAGTTTTTGACGCTGCCCGGGGCACGCTGCGCGACGGGCTTTGCTGCCAGAGGCGACGCGTCTTGGTTTCTCCTTCGTCCTCTACCCACTCCGATGTGACCTGAGCCAAGTCACTCCCCTCCAAAAAAAAGGTGTGGGTGATGACGCTCACGGGACCAAAATCGCCCCGAGCGCCGCGCTCGAGCCGCATTGTGTCTGGGGTGTTCTTGACCAAGGCCGTATAGCCGCACATGCAGCATTCCAAACGTCGGGTCGCTTCCCATTGTGCGTTGTCCAAGGGCGGCGCGTAGGTGATGCCTTGAAGTTGAAACGCCTCGGGATGCTCAGCTCCGCCATAGATGTTGTTGTTGGCCGTTGCCTGCAAAAAGCTCAGCACCTCCTCTTCGCTCTCCCATTCGGAATAGAGGTGCTTTTCCAAGAAAGAGCCTTGGGCGGTTACCCCTAATGGGCCGCACAAGAGCATGACCATCAAAATCCGTAATGTTCCCATCTTCATGACATTCAAACTTAACCCACCTGATTCTTTGAGAACGCCACCCCTGACACATTCAACACGCCGAAAAACCAAAATCAGGTTAACTTCCTTATTCAAGCTCCGCGACATGGCCCGATTCACACCTTCCTTGTTTTCTTTGATCTCAGCAGTGAATTTGACCAACCACGCCCCAAGACTGAGTTGGGCTGGCACACTGTTTGGCCTGCTTTTGTTGAGCGCACCCTCCGCAGCGCTCTCCCAGAACCTGAACAACCAAGCTTCGTACTTGACGATGAAGGAGAAAGGCGAGAATTTCTACGAAATCAAAGCCGCCTTTGAAACGTATTGGGAGGGCAAAGAGATTCAAAAGGGAGCTGGATACAAGCCGTTTCGTCGCTGGATGCATCAGATGGAACCGCGGGTTTACCCCTCGGGAGAATTGCCCGCTTCCACAGAGCCTTGGAACGTGGATCGACTCTACACTCAGCCGGCGGCCAATCAAGTCGAAGACGTTTGGGAGTCCCTTGGGCCCGTGTCTCGACCCGCTGCCGGACCCCATGCCTATGCCGGGGGCGTCGGCCGAATCAACAAGGTCCGCGTCGACCCAAGCAACGCCAACACCTATTTCGCCTGTGCACCCGGGGGCGGCATCTGGAAGTCCACCAATGCCGGATCCAACTGGGACTTGCTTTTCCCCGACGAAACCGACGAGGTGCCCATCATTGGCTTCACCGACATTGCCATTGACCCCAACAATCCCGACGTGATGTACGCCGCTGCTGGCGATGACGACGGGGGAGACACTTACGGATTGGGCATCCTGAAAACCACCGACGGGGGCGACAACTGGTCCATCTCCTACGACCCTGCAGGGCAGAGCAATTACACCGTTGGCCGCCTGTTAATCTCGGCCGAAAACAGCAACCACATTGTGGCCGCCTCCCGATACGGAATGCTCGTGTCCACCGATGCCGGGGCCAATTGGAACTACGGCGTGGGCACCAATGGCGTTCGCTTTCGCGATGTGGAATACCACCCCACCAACGCCAACATCGTCTACGGCTCCTCCACCTCGGGGTTCTTCAAATCCACCAACGGCGGACAATCGTGGACGGAAGTGGGTCTGCCCCCGGAGGCCAACGACATGAACCGAAACTGCATCGCGGTCACCCCTGGCGCCCCCGATCGCGTATACATGATGGCCAGCAACTCCTCAGACAACACCTTTTTGGGGTTCTTCGTGAGCGAAGACGCGGGTGCCACTTGGACCACCGTCTCGGATGAGAACACCTCCAACATGCTCGGGTATTCCACCACCGGCAGTGACGACAGCGGCCAAGGGTGGTACGACCTCTGCATCGAAGCCCACCCCACCCTGCCCGACGTGGTGATGATTGCCGGCGTCAACATTTGGAAGTCCACCGATGGCGGCAACAGCTGGGTGTGCAGTTCCCATTGGACAGGCGCCGACGGCATCGCCGAGGTCCACGCCGATGTGCACGGATTGACCTTTGAAGGGAACACCTTCATCGCGGCCTGCGATGGCGGAGTTTACACCTCATCCGATGTGGGGGTCACCTACAGCGACATCACCAATGGCATGAGCATCAGCCAGATGTATCAGATTGGCGTGGGCCAAGACCAAGCGGGCCAAGTGGGTGCGGGCTTGCAAGACAACGGCACCATCCTGTTGGACGGCGGCGAATGGGAAGACATGCGCGGCGCAGACGGATTTGAGGTTTACGTGAGCCAAAACTCCGACTACGACGGCGGGAGGCTGTTTTACGGCTGCTACCAATTCGGCTCATTTTACCGCATCGATTCCAACAACAACTTCGCCGACATCGTCGGTGGAGGTGGCGAAGGAGCCAATGCCCAAGGAAATTGGGAGACGCCATTCATCAAAGACCCCAGCAACGACGCGGTGTTGTATTTGGGCAAAGACGGGGTATTCAAGTCCACCGATTTCGGCAACTCTTGGTCCTCGCTGGGCGGACCCGGCGCAGGCAACCTGAACAACATCGCTGTGGCCTGGAGCAACAACGACCGCATGTACATCTCCAAGGAAGGCAGCATGTGGACCACAGACGATGGCGGCAGCAACTGGAGCAGCATCTCGGGCCTGCCCAACTCCTACATCACCGACATCCAAATCGACCCCGCTAACGCCGACAGGGTGTTCATTTCCGTGTCGTCCTACTTGGGCGACAAGGTCTTCGTCTCCGCCAACGCCGGAGGAAGCTGGACAGCCATGAGCAACGGCCTCCCCAACGTCCCGGTGCACTGCTTGGCGTACAACATCGGGACCACCGACGAGCTCTATGCCGGCACCGACATCGGGGTTTACGAATGGAACGGAATTGCATGGACCGACTTCAACATCGGACTGCCCAACGTGGAGGTGTTTGACCTTGAGATTCAGGAAACCCAGAACACGCTCTACGCCGGCACCTATGGCCGTGGCCTGTGGAAAGCCGACATCGGTGACGAAGAGGGATGCACCGATGCAGAAGCCTGCAACTTCAACCCCACCGCGATTGTCGACAATGGCAGTTGCGCTGAATTCGATGCTTGTGGTGTATGCGGGGGCGACGACAGCAGCTGCTCGGGATGCACCTTCGACCAAGCCTGCAACTACGATGATGCAGCCACCATTGACGATGGGTCTTGCGTTTTGGAAAGCCCTCAATCGGTGACCGTGACCATCCTCACCGACAATTACCCTGGAGAGACCACTTGGACACTGACCGATGCCGACGGCAACCTCATGATGAACGGCGGCCCCTACGCCAACTCGGGAACGGAATACAGCCAGCAAGGCACATTGTGCTCGGGATGCTACACCTTCACCATCAACGACAGTTATGGAGATGGCATTTGCTGTGGATATGGAAACGGAAGCTTTAACGTGACCGTGGATGGAGTGTCCCAGACTTCAGGAGGTGCATTCGCCTTCTCTACCTCGGCTGAATTCTGTCTGGACCCAGACCCACTCAACAACCCCGGATGTACCGATCCCGACGCCCTCAACTACAACCCCAATGCCACCACAGACGACGGGAGTTGCGAAGCCGCATGCAGCGGTGACTTCAACAGCAATGGGATCATTGAGGTGAGCGACGTCTTGGTGGCCTTGAGCGAATTCGGATGTCTCACCGTGTGCATCGCCGACATCGACGGCGATGGCCTGGTGGGTGTGAATGACATCTTGGACGTCTTGGCCCAATTCGGCCTTCCCTGCCCTTGATACCCACGCCCGAAAACACGGCGTCATACGGCCAGTCCCGCGGGTCCTGCTGATTCATCTAAGGGTCCTGCTGATCCATCCAAGGCCCTTGCATCCCTCTGGAGCAATCGCGCCAGTTCTGCATGAAACCGCTTGGCTTCTGGGGACTCACGCACGTGGCAAATATGAGCGATTCGACCTTCTGCACTTCGCGCGAATTCCTGTGGAGTCTGGCCTGAACGACGGGACACCTCGACCAGGCCATTGGCACGCCAAGTGTGCAACATAGACCGCGTATGGCGACGAAATTCACGCGGAGCTGAGACACACGGTGCCGCGTCACTTTTGGCCGATGTCAACACCAATCCCGTGACGCCTTGCCGCATGGAAGCAGACTGCAACCTGGTTTTTTCCGGGTTCAATTCAAAGCCCTCTGATGCCACAATTCTGGACAACCGAGGCATCACTTCATGAAGGGCATTCTGGCCCGAAGACGAAAACGTGATGTCGTCCACATATCGGCTATATCGACAACCAAAATGGAGGGCCAACCCTTGGAGTCGAATGTCCAAATCAGCCGCCACCAAATTGGTGAGCACCGGACTGGAAGGCGCCCCCTGAGGCAAGCGTCCTTGGTGGGTCACCAAACGCGCAAAACACTGGGCCATGTATACCGACATCCGAGGCCCCCAATCCGAGAGGAACAACCCCTGAAGCCGGGCCGTCGAAATGGAAGGGAAAAAGTCACGGATGTCTGCATTCAACACCCAATCCTGCCCCACATGGACCCTGGCGTTTTCGACAATGCCCCTGCCCCTCTCAAACCCAAAAGAACAAGCGGCAGGCGTAAAGAGCGTCCGAAAGAATGGGGCCAGTGCCCATTGGACCATTTTTAATGCAGGCTCAGGCGCGTGGATCTTTCGGGAGCCCCCTGCTTTTTTGGGCAAAGTGACTGGCCGGTAATGCAAATGAGATTCCTCCATCATCGACGTCAATTCCCTGGGCGAAAAGGCCCAAGGTTTCATCCCCAAAGGACCGGCGCGGCGCGCCGACAAATGGTTGATGAACTTGGCCAAAGCCAAAGGGTTGGCGCCGGATTCTAAGGGGTCTGTGAAAGGATTCAACATGGGCAAAAAGGGGCCGATCTGCACTTTCAGAACCAAAGCGCCAAGGCGACAACGGCTCACACAGGGTTTTGGAATGCGACCGGGGTCTCAACCAAAAAACTGCCTCGCGATTCTCGAATCGCGGGTGGATTCCCATCCACACTTGCGCGGCGAAACACCGCACGAGATTAAGTCAATGGCAGGTCGGCCCCGCTTGAAGTAAAATGTAAAAGGGGGAGGTAAAGTAGGACGAACCGGCCGTTCTGCGCAAGCCCTTTTCAAGACACTTTTCCCACACCCGAAAAAGCGCCGCCCTTTTTTCTGCCGCCGCACCGAGCAACCTTCAATTGTTGCGCTGCTCTGAGCAACGAAAGCGACCTGTGTCGAACCCGCGGCGCGTCCGGTGCTTGGTCGCCCGCCCCTTGACGCGCTCCCGCCACCGCTCAAAAGAGCCCCGCTTGAGCTCGCGGCGCATGATCTGCCGCACGTCGTTTTCCTTCAGCCCAAACTGCACTTCAATCGCTTCGAAAGGCGTGCGGTCTTCCCACGCCATTCCAATGATGCGATCCACGTCTTCCGGGGTCAATTCTGCCGACATGTACAAACGACAATTCTGAAGCAAAGAGGTTCTAAATCGTCGATTTCTGCAGAAAAATGAATCAAAAGGGCAAAATCAGCGGCAGAAATGACAATCGTCATTTCGCGGGTCAGGGGCTTCCGGTTAATTGCAGCAACCGTTTTGCCTCACCCATTCCCTTCTTGCCATGACCCAGCCCATTCTTTCCTCAAACGACCCGCGGGCAGCCCACCATGCCAGCACGCAAGTATTGGATCTACGCGGCGTCTACTTCCACAGACTGAACCACGCCGCTCCCAAGCTGCCGCAAAGGTCAGGCACTGTGATTTTGGACATTGAAGACGGGGTGAGCACCTCCGACAAGGCTCCACGCAGAAGGGCCATCCAACAGGTCTTGAACAGACCACTGCCCCCTGACTCTCAGGTCTTGGTGCGGTGCCATGGCATGGACGATGCAGGTGGCATGCTGCTGGATTTAGAGGCTGTTTCTCATCCCTCAGTCAGCGGCTTCATTTTGCCCATGGTGAGTCAGGTCCACGAAGTCGAAGCCTTTGACCAACTGCTCACCGAAAAAGAACAAGCATTGGGGCTGCCCAAGGGCCACTTTGGCATCCATCTGCTCATTGAAATCCCCGAAGCATTTCTCGATCTGGCCGATTTGGCTCGGGCCTCCTCTCGGGTGGCTTCCATCATGTTTGGCCGCGAAGACTTCATGACACGTTTCCCCAAAGGAGGAGACCCAGCTACAAGACTCGCCGAAGCTCAAATCCCACTGGTTGCGGCCGCCGTTGGCGTTCCCTCCATTGCCTCGCCTTTTTGCAACGTCGCAGACCCCAAAGGGTTTGAGCGCTACTGCCGACGAACCCGTGAAATGGGGTACACGGGAACCTTTACCGTGCACCCCGCACAACGGTCTGTGGCCGACGATGTCTTTGCTCCATCCGAGTTGGACATCCACTCGGCTAAAACCCTCATCCAAGGGACCCAAGAATCACAATTGGTCCGGATGAATGGGTGTTTGGTGGGTCCACCCATGCGCCGACGGGCCCAGGCCCTGTTGAAAGAAGCGGAGCGCCACTCAAGCCGCTCCGCCCAAGACAACACGTCTGGCGCAACCACAATTGACCACCCAGCCTCCGAAGGGAAGCGCCCGATCCAAACCTCTGCCCCGAGCAGAACCGGGCGCTTCCCTCGTTATGGGGTGGACACCTCCACCACACAAGTGGGCTCCATCTTGGACAGCCCACATGCCTACACCATGGACGAAGGATGGAGGGCCAAGTGGTTTGCCCACTTTCCAACCAGCGATGCTGTGTTGACATCAGAGCCGGCTGCACAAGCCCTCGGATTTGACGCCAGGCCCCTTCCCTTCTCCCTGCTGCTCAACTTATGCCTGTGCCTCTCTGTCGAACCTTTTTCGCAAACGTGCCGGTTCCATTTGGGCCTGCGTGATGCCCGGCAAATTGCCCCAGTTCTGATGGGAGATACCGTGCGGGCTCGCATCCGTGTGGAAGCCTTGCGCAACACCTCTGATGGCGATGCGGCTGTGATTGTGACCACCCACATCTTGGTGAACCAACGGGAAGAAACGGTCTTTGCCCTCACCAAGGACAGCTATTACGCCGCCATTCCCGGTTTGGAAAGCCGCACTGAACTGGAGCGTGTGGGAAGCGACCATCAAGCCTTCGATTTGGCGCTTTCAGCCAAAGCCAATTCTGGATCTGGACAACGCCTGGACAACGGTGCATTCTTGCCCCCCTCCACCGACCTTGAGGTGGGCGAAGTAATCCTTCATCCTGCCGTGCGTCCCATTGGATGGTCCGAAAACCTCGAGCTCACCACCTTGGTTCGAAACACCCACCCCATCCACTTCGACGCCCAACGCTATGGGCGCAGGGGCATTGTCGTGTGCGGCGGTTTTGTTCAAGCCCTTGTGCAAGGCCTCGCCTCTCCAGAATTCCGTCAGGTCATCGAAGAACGGCTGATCCACTCGTTTCACGCAGGCACAGTGATGCCCGAAGACCGCTTGGGGGCTTTGTCCCAAGTGCTGGAGGTGCGCGACCTGGGCGATGGAACCGAAGAAGTCGTGGTGTCTACGTTGGGCTTGATCAACGTGGATGTGGAGCAAGAATTGATTGGCGTGGCCATTCCCGAGGCCCTCTTTGGCCCAGAACCGGTGAAGCCCGCTGCTTTGCGCGCCATGTGCGCCGAGCTCTGCCCGGTGTTGGAGAACCGGATCGCCCTTCGCGCGGTCCGCGTCCTCCGCAGAATCAAAAATTGACCCCCAGCTCCTGGAGCAGCGGGTAGAGGCGGTCAGAAACCACCTCGCTCCCTTCGCAGGTGAGGTGATTGTGGTCCCGGAATCCCGTGTGGGGGAGCGGTGTTCGTGCCATGTTTAGGTACGTGATGCCTGGATGGTCTGCGGCGGATTGCATCGCCGCCTCGTATTGGTCCATGGCCTCTGGATTGACTTCATCCAAAAAGCTTGGGTGCAAAGGGTGCTCCACCATGACCAGCTCCCAAGAGTTCCGATTTGCCAAGGCCACAATCTGATTGAAGGCCCAGCGGGACACGGTGGCCTGATCGAACCAGTTCTCCTCCCTGACCAGTTTGCCGGCGGTGTATTTGTAATCTGGGGCAATGGATTTGTCCTGACACACCCACCCCTTGGCGTGAATACTGGAGCGCATCTGAAACGTATTGAGCCACATGCGCCAGCGCAAGCGCCAAGGCAGCTCTGGTTCCATGAGGTGACGAACGCCCAACACATGGGACGACTTTCCGAGTGCAGATTGGCCCCAACTGTCGTCTTGAATGCGGCCAGTTAAACGCCGCTCTGCGACAGGTGAGAACTTGATGGGCCACATGGTGAGCACCACGGCCTTGACCTGAGATTCAGGGCCGCCAGCCCGTTCAAAGGCCTCCATCCACATCCACGTGCTGACCAAATCCAGGGCCGGAAATGCAAACCGTGAGAAACCCGGCAACCGGACATCGCCCGCATGGCTGTCTCCAAACATGACCACATCTTGGGCGTGGGCCTGCTTTAGCTCAGGCTGCACCGAATGGTGCAACCAAGCGTGCACCGCACACCAAGCCAAAAACAGGAAGGCCAGCAACGCCAGTGGTCGGAAAATCAACGTCCGCATCAGAAGGCGAAATAGATGAATTCTTGCGACGCTTGCCGCAAACCAAAAAACAACGCCAAAGCCAGAAGTCCAGCTTCCACCCAAGGTCCCCTCAAAAGGCCCCGCCACATCCAACGGATCCCGTACCGGAATTGCGCCCACTCCAGTATCAAAAACGCCGGTAAAACGGTGGCGAAAGGCATGAACTGCTTCATTTTGATGGTGGGTGCTTCGCCCCTCCAGCCCTCGGTCATCCGCCCGAGCACTTCCACAGCATGAACCATGTCGTCGGCCCTAAAAAACACCCAAGCGAAACACACCACCGCAAACGTCCACAAGGCCCGGGGTGCATCCTTCCAATGCCACTTTCGCTCAGGCCGGCGGTTTCCTCCGCTCAGGAAAAGCGGAACAAAACAAGCGGCGTGCACCGCTCCCCAAGTCACGAATTTCCAATCCGCACCGTGCCACAGGCCACTCACCAAAAACACCACCGCCACATTTAACAGCGCCCGGGACTGGCCCTTCCGCGACCCACCCAAGGGGATGTAGAGGTAATCTCGAAACCAGGTGTTGAGCGAAACGTGCCAGCGGCGCCAGAATTCGCCCAAGTCCCGAGAGAAATAGGGGAAGCGAAAATTGGAACGCAACCGAATGCCGAAGAGGCGCGACGTGCCAATGGCGATGTCGGAGTATCCGCTGAAGTCGCCATAGATCTGCAGGGCAAAAGCAACCACGCCCAAGGCCATGTATGGACCCGACCACCCGTCTTCTCCGAACGCGGCATTGGCATAGACCGCTGCTGAATCGGCGATGACCACCTTCTTGAACACCCCCCAGCAAATCAAGCGCATGCCCGAGCGTATGGACGTTGACGTCACGTTTCTGGGGGCCAACATCTGCGGCAAGAGCCGGGTGGCCCGTTCAATGGGACCAGCAACGAGCTGCGGAAAAAAGGCCACGTAAGTCGCAAACGCCACGACATCCCGACAAGGCTCCATCCGACGCCGGTACACATCGATGCTGTAGCTCAAGGTTTGAAACGTGTAAAAGCTAATGCCCACAGGCAGGATGATGCGCATGGTCATCGGGTCCATGCTGACCCC
>CALKHD010000148.1 GCA_938092195.1 uncultured Flavobacteriales bacterium
TCAGCGGGGTTTGGTTCGTCGGATTCTGCGCGGTTTGGCCGTGTTGTGGGGGAGTTTTACGCTGGTCTTTTTGATTTTCACTGCAGTTCCTGATCCGGCCAGGCAGCTGGCGGGTCAGCAGGCCGATGCCGAGGTCATCGCCGATTTGCAATCCAGGTTTGGCCTGGACCTGCCAGTCCATGAACGGTATTTCAACATGCTCTCCAACCTCATGCCTCTCGGCACAGATCTAGAGGGAAGTTTTGGATGGCGGTGGCCATCCTTGGGCGAGAGCTTTGTGCGTCCAGAAGGGGTGGTGGAGCTTTTGCTCAGCGCGTTCCCCGGCACAGCATTGCTGGCGATTTCGGCCCTGTTTTTGGCCTTGGTTCTCGGCCTGCCCATGGGGCTCATTGCGGCCAAAAGGCCGGGAGGGTGGTTCGATCGAATTGTGGTTGGGGGCAGCGTCATTGGAATGAGTGCGCCCAGTTTTTTCATGGCGGTGCTGATGGGCTATGTCTTCTCTGTGCAATGGGGAGAATGGACGGGATTGCCTTTGACGGGCAGCTTGTATGACCTCGATTCAGAAGGACAAGAAGTCATTGCCTGGCGAAATTTGATCCTTCCTGCACTCACATTGGGCATTCGACCGCTGTCGGTTTTGGCGCAGTTGATGCGGGGTTCGGCATTGGATGTTTTGGCAGCGCCTCATGTTCGGACCGCCCGGGCTTTTGGTGCGTCTGAATCAGAGGTCTTGTTGCGGCATGTGCTCAGGAATGCGCTGAATCCCGTGCTGACGTCGGCCAGTGGATGGCTCGCTCAATTGCTCGCCGGAGCCGTTTTTGTGGAATTCGTGTTTGGATGGCGAGGCCTCGGATTCCTGTTGTTCGATGCTTTGGAACAGCAAGACTTGCCCGTGGTGATGGGGGGCGTCTTGTTTGTTAGCCTCGTGTTTGTGACGGTAAACGCCCTCACAGACTTGGCCTACCGATGGCTCGATCCTCGGGCGGCTCAGGCCTGAATCATGGGTTTGACCAATTGGTTGAGCGACCTCACCAACTCGGATGTCGCGGCATTGAAATACCGCTTGGTGCGATAACTGCCCACCCATTGAAGGCCTTGAACCACATTGGTCAAGAACACCTCGTCTGCCACCAAGAGATTCTGCGGCGTCAGGTTGCATTCGTAGACCTTCATTCCTGAACTCAAAGCCAAATTGATGACCTGGGTTCGCATGATGCCTGCCGTGGCACCTGAGTCCAGTCCAGGTGTGTAGAGGACGCCATTCGACACGAGGAACAAGTTCGATGAAGTGCTCTCGATGATGCCCATCCTGTCATTCTGAATCAAGGCAGAGCCCAAGCCATTTTCATTGGCCCAAAGGCCACTCTGAACGTAGATGTTGGATGCGAGATTTTTGAACCGAGAGAGGTGATTGGGGGTGCACTTCATCTCGGGATAGATGTCGGTGGAGAGCCCCTTGTCGTTGAGCACATATTCCACAGTGTCCAAGGGCATGGCGGTCATCACCACATCCAAACCATTCTCCTCTGGGGTGTAGAAGCCATTGCCGCTTCGGGACATGGTCATCCTGATCCGCGCTCCGCCATTCAGATCCTCTGCTTGCAACAAAGTGGTCATGTCTGCCGCAATGCTCGCCGGGGTGAACCCCAAAGGAGCATGAATGCGGTGGGCTTTCAGGCCTTCGCGAAGCCTTTGGTAATGGTCGTCGAGAAACAGCGGTTTCCCTTGGGCGATTCGAATGGTCTCAAAAATGCCGTCGGCAAACAAAAAACCTCGGTTGCCCACAGGAATGCCTGAAGGGCCATCAGAAGAAATTGGGGTCAGTTCCCCATTGATCAAAATGTGCCGCACGCTCAAAGTTAACGCCGGTTGGCCAGGGGAACCTGCACGTACTGAGACAAAGGGGCATTGGGCTCAATGAGCACCCCATTCTTTACGCCAGCACCCAACGCGCAATCGATGTCCCTGGCTTTGTCTCCAAACATCCAACACCGGTCGGGGTCTAAACCGTGGCGCGCCAGCGCGCGCTCCACCATCAACGATCCTGGCTTCCGACTCAGGCTCTGTCCAAAATCAGGGTGGTGCGGGCTGTAAAAGATGTCGTCCAAGGCCGCTCCCGCATCGGAGCAGCATTCCTTCAAATGGGCGTGAATTCGGTCCACAGCATCGTGGTCATACCGGCCCTTGGCTATGCCACCTTGGTTGGTGATGAGAATCAACTTAAAGCCGGCCTTTTTCCAAGTCTGAAGGGTGGCCAGCACGGTTGGAAGGATTTGGAATTCCTCCAGACACGTGGTGTAGTCCCCCGGGTCGTGATTGATCACGCCATCTCGGTCCAGCAATATCGCTGCGCGGCTTGGGGTCGGGAATGGGGAAGACATGGATGTTCAGTGAATTCTGGTGCCATTGGGCACGGATGAAGGCACGCTGAGAAGCCCAACATGACCGGAGTGAACCGCGCCCAAGATGAGACAACGGCTGGTGTGCTTGCCCACTTGTTTCGGCGGCAAATTGACCACAGCAACCACTTGGCGGCCCACCAATTGTTCAGGGGTGTGGTCCGCTGTGAGTTGGGCTGTGGATTTCAAGGACCCCAATTCGCCAAAGTCCAGTTCAACCACATAGGCTGGCGTTTTGGCCATCTCCAGTGGACTGGCACTGAGGATGGTGCCCACCCTCAAATCACAGGCTGCGAACTGAGAGAATTCGACCTCCGGTGAAATTGAAGGAATTGGACCATTCATGGCGCAAAATTAGCCCGGTCTCGCGGTTAACTTGGCGGCATGGAATCGATGTTTCCCCCCAGTGGTGGTTGGCAGGATTGGAGCGATGCAGCCCATGCAGCGAGCCGAGGTGGAGAGGTCCGCACCCATGTGGAGCTCGATGGTGGTGAAATCCGGATTCCGGTGTACCACCCACATCGAGAGGTGTCCTCGATTCGGCCCAAGACATCCCAGCCTTGGAAGTTGGCGGTGAGCCTGACGCATTCTGAGGGTGTAATGCCGGCATTGGAAGGCGGCGCCGACTCTCTTAGGCTGTTGGGCTGTGAACGTCCAAATGAATGGCTCCAAGGGGTCGTGAAGGGCTATGTCGACATTGAGTTTGTGGGCGGGCCATCTCCCCGCGAACTGAAAGCTGAAGGCGCCATGCCAGAATCGGGTGGTGTGCTGTTGGATTGGTGGAGCGGAAGGGAATGGGAAGGGCACGTGGCCGAACTGGATTCCCAAGGCGGGTCTGGATTGAGGGCGGTGCTTTTGTCCGACGTGAACGCAGAAGGCTGGACCCGGGCTGGCAGGCTTGCATTGTTGGTTCAGGCTTGCCAAGAGTTGAGCTCCGCGTTAGCGGGAAAGCTCTCAAGGGTCACTGTGGACTTGGCCATGGACCGAGATCCGATTGTGGCCATGGCCATGTCGGAGGCGCTCAAACGCTTGCTTCAAAATCACTGGCCAGAAGGGTCTTGGCCTTGGGTGCGTGCCACAACGGATGAAAGCGGCTTCGAACCGGATTCGGGCAGGGACAATTTGATTCGCAGCGCTTCTTCAGCCATGGCTGGGGTGCTCAGCGGCTGGGATGCGGTGGCTGCCCAAGGTCCGGCCCCTCAGCATCCGCCGTCTGATCTCTCTGATCAAGACAAGTGGACCCGGAACTCCCTGCACTTGCTGCGAGAAGAGTCAGGGCTGGGTCACCCCAATGCGGTGGTCTCACCCTTGATCGACGCCTTGGCTCAAGCCTTCGTTGAGGGGGCAGAGTTGTACATGAACGCCTTCGGTGAAGCCGATTCCCGTTCGCTCAAAAATGCAGGTGCTGCCCCTTGGAGCATCGACCCCGTCAACATAGAGTTGCCCGCTGGCGAAGAGGGAAAGGGGTTGGAGTTCCAGGGAGCCGGACTGCCTCCCTATTTGCGGGGCCCGTATGCCAGCATGTACACCCAAAGACCTTGGACCATTCGGCAGTATGCCGGGTTCAGCACCGCCGAGGCATCGAATGATTTTTACCGGAAGAATTTGGCGGCCGGACAAAAGGGGCTGAGCGTGGCGTTTGACTTGGCCACACACCGTGGCTATGACAGCGACCACCCCAGGGTTTCTGGCGATGTGGGGAAAGCCGGTGTGGCCATCGACAGCGTAGAAGACATGAAGCGGTTGTTCGAGGAAATCCCCCTCGACAAAATGTCGGTGTCCATGACCATGAATGGGGCTGTGTTGCCCATCATGGCCTTTTACATCGCAGCCGCCGAGGAACAGGGGGTTCCGTCTGAGCAGCTTTCGGGCACCATTCAGAATGACATTTTGAAGGAGTTCATGGTTCGAAACACCTTCATTTATCCGCCTTCTCCGAGCATGCGCATCATCAGCGACATCTTCGCTTACACCGCGGAGCGCATGCCCAAGTTCAATTCCATCAGCATTTCTGGATACCACATGCAGGAGGCTGGGGCCACCGCCGAACAGGAGCTGGCCTATACCATCGCCAATGGTTTGGCCTATGTGAGGGCCGGGATCAAAGCGGGACTCGATGTGGATCAATTTGCGCCGAGGTTGAGCTTTTTCTGGGGCATCGGAATGGACCTTCTGACCGAAGTGTCCAAGCTGCGGGCAGGCCGCGTCTTGTGGGCCCGGCACATGGCCCAGTTTTCGCCCCAACATCCGCGCTCTTCTATGCTTCGCACGCATTGTCAAACCAGTGGTTGGACCTTGACCGAGCAAGACCCCATCAACAACGTCTCCAGGACGGCCATTGAGGCCTTTGGGGCAATCTGGGGAGGAACCCAAAGCCTGCATACCAACTCCCTCGACGAGGCCATTGCCTTGCCCACAGAAGACACCGCACGGATCGCCAGAAACACACAGTTGATTTTGCAGAAGGAAGCGGGCACGACCCAGTGGGTCGATCCGCTCGGAGGGGACCAAGAAGTGGCCTCGAGAACGGCTTTGTTGATCGAAAAGGCAGAAGCTTTGATTCTCGAAATGGATGCCGCTGGTGGAATGCCCAAGGCCATTGATCAGGGGTTGCCCATGCAGGGCATCGAGACGGCAGCGGCTGAGAAGCAATCCAGAATCGACGCGGGCCGCGATCGGATTGTGGGCTTGAATCTCTTTCCCGGTCGCGCGCCGAGCAACATGGAAGTCCTCAAGGTCGACCACGAGTCCGTGTTGAATGGCCAGCGAGATCGATTGAGGGTTTTGAAGTCCCAAAGGGATGCCAACGCTGTGAAGAGGTGCTTGGAACAACTTGTGTTTGCAGCGCAAAACCAAGGAAACTTACTCGAGGCTTCTGTAGAGGCAGCCAAAGCCAGGTGCACGCTTGGTGAAATTTCAGAAGCCTTGGAGCAGGTGTTCCAACGTCACAAGCCTGTTGTCCGACCCGTTCGCGGTATTTTTAGGAAACACCTAGGAGAGAGGTCCGAATTCAAAGAAGCCGTGAAGAAAGCTGCCCAGTTCGCCGATTTAGAAGGCAGACAACCGAGAATTTTGGTGGCCAAGATGGGCCAAGACGGCCATGACAGAGGAGCAAAGGTCATTGCCAGTGCTTTTGCTGACTTGGGATTTGACGTGGACCTCGGATCGCTGTTTCAGACGCCTGAAGAAGTGGCCCGACAAGCGGTCGAAAATGACGTCCATGTGGTGGGGATATCCACCTTGGCGGCTGGACACTTGGTTTTGGTTCCAGCTTTGTATCAAGCCCTCAAAGAGATGGGCAGAGAAGACATGATTGTGGTGGTGGGCGGAGTGATTCCCCGCGAGGATTACGAGGCCTTGTACACCTCTGGGGCCACGGCCATATTCGGACCGGGAACCCCTGTTGTTCAATCCGCAACCCAAATCTTAGACCTGCTGATAGAAGCCTACGGATAAGGTGAATCAGTGGCCGTCGGTTCCCAATGACTCGATGGGGTAACGGTATCCCCGAATCACATCTTCGACCGGCAAAAAAGGTTTGCCGGCCAGCTGAACGTTGATGAGCCGAATGGGGTCCTCGTTGGTTCCTACCCACAACTGATCGCCGACCACTTGGCATTGTCCAGGTTTCAGGCCGGCAGGTGCGCTGCCTTCTGCAGGTGCCAAATCGGTGCCTTTGACTTTCAAGGTGGCGCCATTCAAGGTGGTCCAAGCTCCGGGAAACGGGGTCATACCCCGAATGAAATCGGCCACTTGGGCGGTGGTTTGCCTCCAGTCTACGCGTCCGTCTTGACGAAACAACTTGGGCGCGGATCTTTCTTGTCCCGTCAGCAATTCGGATTGAGGAACACCTGCCAGAGGCTCTGAAGCCAAGGCGTTGGCGGTGTCCACGGCGAGGCTCGCGCCGGCTTTCATGAGCTGCACATAGACTTCCCCAGCGGTGTCATTTGGCCCAATCAAAATGGATTGCTGCAAAAGTAGAGCGCCAGTGTCGATGTCACGGGTGATGAAAAAAGAGGTCACCCCAGTTCGCTTTGCACCAGAGACAACGGCGTGTTGAATCGGGGCTGCCCCTCGAAAGTCAGGAAGCAAACTGCCGTGAATGTTGACCGTCCCCCTGGACGGGCGTGACCAAACAATTTCGGGCAGCATGCGGAAGGCAACCACCACGAACAAGTCGGCTTTCCAAGCATCGAGCTGAGAGAGGAAATCAGGGGCCCGTAGTTTTTCTGGTTGTGCCAGGGGAAGTTCCAGTCCTTTGGCCATGACCTTCACCTCGGAAGGCTTCATCTGTTGGCCTCTGCCAGCGGGGCGGTCTGGTGCGGTGACCACACCCACCACATTGTGCCGGCTGTTGGCCAAGGCCTCGAGACCCGCTGCAGCGAAGTCAGGGGTGCCAAAAAAGACAATGCGAAGCGGGGTAGAACTCATCAAGGGGCGCAAAGGTATGGGCCACTTTTGGTGACCCGATGTAGGAATTCGAATGGTTTTGCTCAGATTCTTTTTGAACGCCAATCATGGCGGAACAAAAACCACGCGCATCCCAAGCCCATAGAGGAGAAATAAGAGAACTCGACCCACCATATGCGCCAAACGGGCTGGGGCCACCACAATGTGACGCTGAAGGCGCAAAAGGCGTAAATGACAATGGCGGACAATTCGATCACGAGTGCCGGTGTGGTGTGGCCACTGCCTTGTATGGCGCTCAGCATCACCGACACGGCGCTGTACAACATCATGGCCAGAAAAATGACGGGCAGTGTTTTTCCTGCTGCCTGCAATCCTTCCGGATCGTCAAAGAAGGGTTGTGCGAGCCATTCCGGATACAGAAGCAGGCCATGGGCCAAGATGACGATGCCGGTGATGTTCACCACAAAAAGCCGGCGAAGGGTGTCGGGCAATTCAGACCCACGCTCTTCTCCGAGCAATGTGCTGACGTACGTTCTGGTGGTCTGCTGAACACCTTGGGTGACCGTAAAGGCGAGCATAAAGTAGTTCCGAGCCACATGGCTGACTTTGAGCTCGAGCATGCCCACCTGTTCCACCAGAAAAAAAAACATACTCCATGTGCCCAACGTGAGCGTCAATTGGAGAACCAGAGGGAAGGCCAGTTTGATCCAATGCCAGACTTCTTGGAAGTTCAGAAGCTGACGCTCCCAAACCGCCTTGCCATTGGCCCGAATGACCGCCACAAGAAGTACGCTCAAACCCGCACATTCTGCGCCAAAGCTGGCCCATGCCGCGCCCTCTGCACCCAAACCTGGCATTCCCCAGCGTCCTGAAATGAGAACCGAGTCTCCCAGAATGTTCACCACCCCCACGCTGATCATGGACACCATGAGCACTTTGGAGCGTGCCGTCCCCATGAAGTAGGCGTAGAGCATCAACATCATGAATCCAGGCAAAAAACCCCATTTGCGCACAGCGATGAACCGGGAGAAGACGTCACCTGTGGCGGGGTCACGAAAAACGTCGGCAAACCCCAATTGCAGTCCAAAGTGAACGGTTGCAATCAGACAGAACCCAATCAAGAGCAACCCCAGCAGTCCAGTTCGGAGCAAAACCAAGGCGCGTTCTGCGCGGCCTTCTCCCACACGGCGGGCAATGAGGATTTGACCTAGGCTGGCCAAACCTTGCCCCACCATGGCCAGAGTGATGTACAAGATTCCGGCATTTCCGGCGCCATTCAGGGCGGCGTCGGAGACTTGACTCAAGAAGTAATTGTCGGTGAGCACCACCAAGAATTGGGTAAAGGTGCCTGCTGAAATGGGCAGTGCCAAGCTGAGAATGGAGCGGTAATCGCTCGACAATGAAGTACTCATGTCAAAGTGCTCAGAGGCGTGGTGGCTCTTCACCTGAGCGCAACCGGTTCAGAAGCCCTTGGGCGTCTTTCACAGTTTTGCTGGCCCAGTCTCCCAAAATTCGCGGGTGCTCCTCTTGGGGAACTTGCCAGGGCAACCCGTTGGTGGAACGCACCCGACGGGCAATGGTTTGAAGGGTGAGTGCAGCGGCCACAGAGATGTTGTAGCTCTCTGTGAAGCCAAACATGGGGATGCGAACGAAATAATCGGCTTCTGCTTTGGCTTCTTCGGTGATTCCAGGTCCTTCAGAGCCAAACACCAGGGCCACGGGCCGATCCAAGGGAAGGTCTTCGGGTGTGGTGTCGCTGGTGTGCGGGGTGGTGCAACAAATGGCATACCCCCTTGATTTGAGGTCCCTTAAGGCGGACCTGGTCTCGGTGTGACGTTCAATGTCCAGCCATTTTGCGGCGCCTTTGGAGACTCCCGGCGCCACACGATATGGGTGGTTTACCTCGATGATGTGTGCCGTTTGAATTCCAAACCCATCACAGCTGCGGAGCACGGCAGAGGTGTTATGCGGATCATAGAGGTCCTCCGTGACGGCGGTTACCCAATGCATGCGCTGCTCCAAAACCTCGGCAAATCGTTGCTTTCTGGCTTCGGTGAGGTAGGGTGCAAGAAGGGGGAATCGATCGTCTGTCACGTCGCAAAGAAAATCCCCGGAACGCCAATGGCGAGCCGGGGATTGTCGTTTCGTTATGGAAGGCTTACTTGACCTTCTCGTTCAATTCAGCACCTGGCTTGAACTTCACCACGTTCTTAGCTGCGATGGTGATTTCCTTTCCGGTCTGTGGGTTACGACCCTTGCGGGCTTCACGGTGAGTCACGGAAAATGATCCGAAGCCAACGAGAGCAACACGCTCGCCTGACTTGAGTGCGCCACTGGTGGCGTCGATGAATGCGTCGAGGGCGCGACCTGCGTCGGCCTTGCTGATGCCGGCACCTTCGGCCATGGCATCACGAAGTTCTGATTTGTTCATGGTAATCGTTAATTAGGTTGTGAACTCCTCAAATGTATATGCTAAAGCCCGCGTCCCGCGCGGCATAGCGAAGGATTTTATCCGATTTGTGAATAAACCACCATGAATTATGGAAAAACCCAAGAATCCAGCATTCATGGGGTTTGTCAGCGGATGACCGAGATTTGCGCTTTTAAATCAAACCTGAATGTCCTCTGATTTGCCCATTCACCCCATGGAAAACGCCTTCGAAGCCATGGGGCCCGTCGTCGATTATGAGGTGGGCCTGCGTTACAGCGATATGGACACGTTCGGTCATGTCAACAACGCGCGCTACTTCACGTTTTTGGAGGAAGCGAGGATTGCGTGGTTCGAGGCTTGCGTCCCTGAAAAATGGGACTTTGAAAAGCACGGGGTTCTGGTCGTTCGCAATGAAATGGATTACATCAAGCCCGTGAATCCCGGAGACAGGTTGGTCATTCGGTTGGGGGCATCCGGGATGGGCAATTCCAGCATCAACATCAAGTATGAGGGTTTTGTGTTTCCTCAAGGGGAGGAAGAGAAGGCCGCCTTGGCTTTTCGCGCCGCCACCACTTTGGTAAGTTGGGACACCTTGGCCGGCAAGGTCACACGGGTCCACGATGATTGGCGCATGGCGATCACCGGCGCTTGAATCGAAATCAACGTTTCAAGAGGTAAACCTGAAAGTGCCAAGGCTCCAAGGTCATGTCTTGTCCCCAAACGAATTCAGAGGGGCCCGAGCCATGGACGCCCAACACAGAGGTCCCAGTTTGCGCACCGTTTTGAAGGGGAGCCAATGAAGACCAATCCAAAGCGTCAGCTTGGTCAGAGGCATTGGTGATCACCAATAAATGGTGCTCCCCATCTGAGCGAAGGAAATGGTACTGGCCTTTTCTGGGAATCAAGTGACTCATGGGTGAGGCAAAGCACGCCCTGTGATTTTTGCGCGTTTGACCCAATGCGGCGGTGTAGTTCCAGAGTTTGTTTTCAGTTGGGGTTCTCTCTGAAGCAAGAAAGGCATTTCGTTTGTCACTGACCCAACCACCCGGGAAGTCATCTCTCACCAATCCATCGGGTGCTGCAAAACCATCCATGCCGAGTTCGGTGCCGTAATAAAGACAAGGGATGCCACGGGTCATCATCACCAGGCCGATGCCGTACCGAGTTCTTGGGATGTCACCGGCCACGCTGCTCCATCGATCGGTGTCGTGGTTGTCGACGAAGGTGATCAATCGATTGGGGTCAGGGTACACCCC